>NZ_JBLBUE010000090.1:0-14227 GCF_047290655.1 Alteromonas sp. AMM-1
ATGGAGCGCCTGTTCGACAATAAGGTGTTTTTAGAACTCTGGGTAAAAGTAAAATCTGGCTGGGCCGATGATGAGCGCGCGCTGCGTTCACTGGGTTACGGTGAAGATTAAGTAAACAGGCAAATAAGGAGAAGACCATGTCAATTGCCGATATGCGACGTCAGTACACGATGGGGCGGCTTACCGAAGAGGCATTGACCGAACATCCTGTTGATCTGTTTAAGCAATGGCTGGGTGAAGCCATTGATGCCAAAATTCCTGATCCCACCGCCATGACAGTGGCTACGGTTGATGCCAGTGGACAGCCCTCGCAGCGAATTGTGCTGTTGAAAGATTACGATCACGATGGCTTTGTGTTTTACACCAATCTGGGCAGCCGCAAAGCCAAAGAGCTGGCTGTTAACCCGAAAATTTCGCTGCACTTCCCGTGGTTTTTTATGGAACGGCAAGTGCGTATTTGTGGCGTGGCCGAAAAGCTTTCCGTGGCACAAAATGCCAAATACTTCCTGTCGCGTCCCAAAGATTCCCAATTGGCGGCTTGGGCGTCGCAACAGAGTCAGCCTATTTCCAGCCGGGAATTGTTAATGACCCAGTTTAAGCAAATGAAAGACAAGTTTGCTAACAAAGATATCCCGTTACCGGATTTTTGGGGCGGCTTTAAAGTGAAACCTGCGCAGATCGAATTCTGGCAAGGCGGCGAACATCGCCTGCATGACAGGTTTGAATATCGCTTTAATGAACAATCCGGCTGGTCCACCCAACGACTCATGCCCTAGCGTCTGTGAGATAGACTGGCGATGATAGATTCTCATTGTCATCTGGACCTCGCTGCATTCTCTGAAGATTGGCAGCAGGTTGTTCAGCAATCTATTGGCAAGGGCGTTTCGCGGTTTTTGGTGCCCGGCACAACGTCTGCTGGCTGGGCTCAGCAAGTTACAATGGCTCAGGCAGAACCCCGGCTGGACCTGGCTTTTGGGCTCCATCCTTATTTTCTTCGCGACGTCCCCGACGCTAACCTGCAACAGCTTGATGAACTACTCAGTCATCGTCCGGCTGCGTTGGTGGCAGTGGGTGAAATTGGCATTGATGCCAGCCTGAATACGCCTGTTGATCATCAGATCTACACTTTTGAATCGCAACTGAATCTGGCAAGCAAATACGCATTACCGGTGGTGCTGCACCATCGAAAGTCCCATCACCTGTTGATTGAATCATTAAAACGATGCCGTTTTCAGCACGGAGGGGTGGTGCATGCGTTTTCCGGTAGTGTGGAAGCCGCAAATGCTTATATTGCCCTCGGATTTAAAATTGGAGTAGGGGGCACAATCACTTACCCTCGCGCTCAAAAAACGCGACAGACAATAGCGCAGTTACCACTTAGCGCGCTTTTGCTTGAGACTGATGCGCCGGATATGCCCATGCAAGGCAGACAGGGGCAGCGAAACTCACCCGTTTACCTTACCGATGTGTGTCATGCGCTGGCTGACTTAAAACGCACCAGCCCAGACCATATCGACAGTGTCACCACTGCGAATTATTGCGAACTCTTCGGGCGATAAACAACCGACAAATAGCCAACGGTGTTATTGCTATAGGTAATGGGCCTGAATACCGACAGCAAGTCCGGCTCTTGCCTTACCATTTCTGCGGTTGTGTCAATACTGCCACTATATGCAAGTCTCTCACCTTCAGGGGTAAATACACTGGCCGATACCACAGACTCATCGAGCAATAAAATCGCCAGAATACGGCTGATATTTTCAGCTTGCTTAGCGGCAACATCAGGGGAGAGCAGCGCAGCGTAATGCTGTGAGAGCGTTTCGGTTTGCGATGCCGGTGATGTCGGCTTTATTACTGCCATGCTGAAAATAAAACCAACCAGTAATACGGCAATCCCTGCTAGCCAGGAGCGACGAGACAGTTTAGTCATCGCTCGAAAAGACCTTTTTATGTATGTCATATAGCGAAAAACACTGAAATTAATGGAGTGGAAGGATTTCCCCTGCGGCCCTTATCCGTTAGGATTGGGCAATTTTTGTTGTCAGTCATACAGGACCCGCCATTTTGCAACCACACGTTATTGCTGAGCCAGTACTCAACAGTGCAGCTTTCCTTCGTTCTGTGTTAGCAGAGTATCAGAATCTTAGTTGGGATCAATCCTGCGCACAATTACAACAGGTCCAGGGCCGCAGTACCGATGCGCGTTTAGTGATCCAGAGTCAGGCGCTCACCCTGCAGCAGATTGCTGATATTCAGCAAAACCTGTCAGCCGCGCTGAGTATACACAGTTTCTCACTGCATCCGTTTGATGAGCTGCTCAATCATACCGTGGTAGTGGCTGCTGTTCAGCACAGCTGCGACGATGACGATCTGGTAAAGGCCGTGATAGCCAAAACAGCAGAACAGCATCATTGTGAGATCGCACTACTGGAACATACCCCAAAGCTGTCTGAGCCGGGGTTATTGGTAATGGACATGGATTCCACGGTAATTCAAATTGAGTGCATCGACGAAATTGCCAAGCTGGCAGGACTAGGAGAGAAAGTCGCCGCCGTTACGGAACGGGCCATGCGTGGAGAACTGGCGTTTAAAGACAGTCTGATTTCGCGTGTGGCCTGTTTACATGGTGTGCGGGTAAGTCAACTCGAACAAATTCGCAACAGCATTCCACTTATGCCTGGATTAGCCCGATTGCTGGATGTACTCAAAGCAAATGGTTGGAAAGTGGCAATAGCGTCTGGTGGATTTACGTATTTTGCCGGCTATCTTGAACAGCGGTTGGGACTGGATGCCAGCCGGGCTAATGTACTGGCTGAAGAGGATGGCGTGCTTACGGGTACTGTGATTGGCGATATCGTCGATGCCGATGTAAAAGCGGTCACGGTAAAGGAACTGGCGGAACGGTGGGGCATTCCCATGCATCAAACTGTCGCAATGGGAGATGGGGCTAACGATCTTAAAATGATGGACGTTGCCGCGCTGGGCGTTGCATTTGAAGCCAAGCCCATTGTGAATGCGCAGGCTGATGCGGCCATTCGCTATTCTGGGTTAGATGCCATGCTGGCGTACCTCAGTGTGTAAACCTTCACTGCCCTTATAGAGTAAAGCCAGTACATTATCAATGTGCTGGCTTTTTTGTTTGAGTGCTTATCCGCTTTTTAACAGTGCTTTGATGCCGTTAGGCTCAATGGCGTGCTGGCTGGGCGTTTGATAATTTTCTTCAATGACCTTGAGATCAAAGCCAAAGCGCAACAAAACCTGATCGGTAATATCAACAGCATGCACACACGCCCCGATACTCCATAACCGTTCTTCCAGCTCCTTCGCTCGGTGAATAGCGTAAACACCTATGTAGATGATTTCCGATTGCAACATTTCAAGGTCGGGTTTGCCTGTGGTAGTTACAGATACCGACATGGCAATAAACTGGCCCTCCTTCAGAGTATCGGAAATAAACTGCTTTTGGGCGTCGTGCGAACTGAAGCGATGCTCGTAACGGGCATCAATGGCTGCACGGGGATCTTTTTCGGCGGGTTTAAACGCTACAAACAGTTCACGAATCACTGGCTGATGTTCAGTTTTAACCTGCTTTATGGCTTGTTGTATAAAAGGCGCATCAAGATGTCGATCGCGGAAGAACACTTCCAGATTGACTTTGTTTTGTTCTGCAAAATGCCCGCACAAATTGCGTAGCCTTGGACTGATATCGCCCAGCACGCCTACTTGTGGATGGTATCGTCCGCCGGTCTTGGTTAATACAAATGCCAGAGTCGCGGGGTTTTTCGCATTAATGCAACGCAATGCGTGCCCGATGCCGGGTATTTCCTCTTCATCCGGGTACGTTTTAAGTGACGATTTATTGCTCTTAATTAATTCGGCAAAGAAGGTGCGGGCCGACAGACCCTCTTCTCCTGCAATCGTGCGTAAATGAAGAATGTTTTTATCACCGCTAACGTGAACTACCCGGTATTGCAAGTTGGATACGTCGAATTTATTGGTGAGTTCCTGTAATTTGGGGAACGCCAACACCACGCGCATGTTAATGTCGCCGTGGTATTCACCTTCAATTTCAATGCGCAGGCCGTTAATGGAGATATCTTCACTTACGCCATTGATGGTTTGACCCCGTGCATGAACATTGACGGTCGTTCTGAGTAAATAGCGGGTTTCCAGGCGCTGCTCATGAAATTTATAGCGGAATGCTTTAACCGGAAAAGGCGGGCGATTACGGGCATGCCCAAACAGTTTTAACGCTTTTAACTCACTGCGATCAATTTTAATCTGGCTGAACAGTAATTGTTCTGCATCGGACGTGATGTCACTTACCTGCACTATATGCGCGAGGTTTTTCAGTTTTGCCATAAGCCGCGGAGCGGGTAAGGCGTTTTGTCGCTTCACTTTGGTGCCCACATCGTCGGGCAGGGATAACGGCGCATAAGCCTGTTTGGGAGACATACCGCTTAAGCTGATTTTGAATACCCGCCAGCTCACTTTGCGGGCACCAAAACCCATAAATAAATTGTGGAGCCGTTCGTGCCGGGCTAAATCGATATGACTGGCGGAATAGAAATACACCCTGCCATTCTGAATATGGTTGAAACAGTAAATGAACAGCGTGGGGATCTCATCTTTACTTTCCATCAGGTATTGAATGCGTTCCTGATTAAGCAAATAACCCAGTCTGAGTTCGTCTTCTTCGTCATTCCAATAGCTAAGAATATGCCGGTTAAGATCATTTGCCATGGCGAAACGGGGCAGCGCTCTGCCATCATTCACATCAATAAAAACAGGCAGGGTAGGGCAACTGGGCGAAAAGTACTGTTCGCAGGATTTGTTGATAATGGCGTCTACGGTGTTGTCCATGTTCACTTTGTAGCGACGCTTGTTGCCGTGTATAAATTTATCAATGAACTGATCAAACGACGGATTAGGGGCGTCGGCCAGGCGCTTCATCTGCAAAAACTGATGGTCGGGTCTTCGTGTAATACTCACAACCTGATATTTAATGGCCTGCTTTTTATCCAGCGAGTATTCGGTTTCAAGCCCCCTGAAATACACACCTATTTTTTCGCCAGGTTTAAACAGTTGTTCTTTGGAGAGTTTGATTTTTAGTCCATGGGAGGAAATATCAACGCTGGTGGCGCGTAAACTGTTATTCGTTTCCGTAAAAATTTCCAGTGCCACAGCGAAGTTCATGCGCTCTTCGTTGCGCTTGGCGTAGTCGAGCAAGCCAATGTTGATTACATCAAACTGACTCAGGCTGTTTTTCGGCTTTTCGGCGGTGTCCTGTTCTTTTTCGTTGCGGGCTTCGGCTTTTCGCGGATCACACGAAAATTGTTTTCGGTAGCCATTACCGCTTCGTACACACCAAAGCAATACAATCCAAAAATGCGAACCTGCTGTTCAAACACCTCTATGGCAACATCGTCCAGAAAGTGTTTAATGCTATCGAATTCGTACAGTTTACACTGACCATCAACCTGCCCACGCAGATCAATGGCACGCAAACACGGTCGGGCGAGGCGTTTCACCTCCATTTTAATCAGGAAGCGTTTTTCTTTTGGAATGTGAGAGGCAATTTGCTGCAGAACCTGATTAAATTCAGGTTCCTTCACCATGGGTTTAAGCTGCTCTATTACCGCTGCATACTGAGATAAATCCTGATTCATATCCTTGGTCTTGCTGTGTACCCTGATGGTTTTTGTTATATTACCGTTTATATCGGCAAGCGCTTGATATTGATTAACAGGAAAGCAAAGGGAATACGCAGTGCGCTTTCCCTTTGCACCCGACACTCAATGTTTGTATTCGTTTTCCCAGATTAATACGTATCCTATAGGAAACCAACCAATTTTATGGCTAAAAGAAAAACAGCCTTTGTTTGCTCCGACTGTGGCGCTGAATTCCCCCGCTGGCAAGGGCAGTGCACCGAGTGCAAAGCATGGAATACGATCTCAGAATTTGTGGTGAGTCCGGCCAAAACCGTTGCCCGGGGAAACTTTGCTGGGTACGCCGGGCAGACTACCAGTCAGGTTCAGGTGTTAAGCGACATTAACGTGGAAGATCTGCCGCGTTTTAGCTCCGGTTTTAAAGAACTCGACCGGGTGCTTGGTGGTGGCATTGTACCGGGGTCAGCAATATTAATTGGCGGCTCTCCTGGCGCCGGTAAAAGTACCCTATTGCTGCAGGTTATGTGCAAACAGGCTGCCAGCAAATCTGCATTGTATGTCACCGGAGAGGAGTCGCTGCAACAGGTGGCTATGCGGGCCAAGCGTTTAGGCTTGCCCGAAGACAAGCTTATGATGCTGGCAGAGACTAACGTTGAACTGATTTGTGATCTTGCGCTGAAGCAAAAGCCACAAATCATGGTAATCGATTCCATTCAGGTTATGCATGTGAGTGATGTGCAGTCGGCGCCGGGCAGCGTGTCGCAAGTACGCGAAAGCGCTGCGTATTTAACCCGGTTTGCCAAGCAGAATCACATTGCCATGTTCCTGGTAGGACACGTTACCAAAGACGGCAGTCTGGCAGGCCCCAAAGTACTGGAGCACTGCATAGATTGTTCAATGATGCTGGAAGGCGAAAGCGACGGACGTTTTCGTACCTTGCGCAGCCATAAAAACCGCTTCGGTGCGGTGAACGAACTCGGCGTGTTCGGCATGACAGAAAAAGGCATTAAAGAAGTGGGTAATCCATCGGCTATCTTTCTTAACCGCAACGAAAATCAGGCACCGGGTTCAGTGGTAATGGTGATTTGGGAAGGCACCCGCCCGTTATTGGTAGAAATACAAGCATTGGTGGACTATTCGCCACTGAACAATCCTCGTCGCGTTGCCGTAGGGCTGGAGCAAAATCGTCTTGCCATGCTATTGGCGGTAATGCACCGTCATGGCAACGTGCAAATGAACGACCAGGATGTGTTTGTTAACGTAGTGGGTGGCGTCAAGGTAGGGGAAACGGCCGCTGATTTAGCCTTGTTAGTGGCGATGATATCCAGTTTCCGAAATCGCACTTTGCCACGCGATCTGATTGTGTTTGGCGAAGTGGGACTGGCTGGTGAAATCCGTCCGGTACCCAACGGCAGTGAGCGCTTGAGTGAGGCGGTAAAGCACGGGTTTAAACGCGCAATTGTGCCAAAAGCAAATGCGCCCAAGCAGCCGATTGAGGGGTTAAAGGTGATCCCGGTCACCAAGCTTAGCGAAGCCCTGGAGGCGCTGGAGTAACCCTTTGTTTAACTGTGGCCGGGCAGGGAATCGGCAATTCTGTCGAGCATGATCATCAGTTCGTGGGTATCCATGTCCTGTTCGCCACTATTGAGTAACAATACCCGGCGCAGTGCGCTTAAGTCATCCAGTGGAATATGGGTGAGTTGCATACCCAGTACGGTAGCGGCAGGAGTGCTCACTGCTTCGTGTTGTACGTGTGTTATTTGACCGAATAACGTAATAACCGGACTGTCTTCGTTGGGTTGAATAGTTAACGTGAGGGGGTGACTGATGTCCAGCGACATATCGTTGTTCAGACGAACCCTGACACCCTGTAACGACAAATCCAGAACCTGTACATCAAACACTTCATCTGCGATGTTCAGCAGGCCATTCATATTAATAGCAAGGCGTTGAAACTGACGCTTTTCTGTTGACATTACTAACCTCTGAGTTTGGGTATTGGGCACGCAGCACAATTTCATGTGAGTCGTTGGCTCATAATAATAGCAAGTTTAGCAAAAGGTGCACCTGTTGCCTGAAAACGCATTTATACCAATTCGCATAGAAGTTTGCCCTCTCAGAGTGATCCCTGAGGGCTAGTCGAAAACGACTTAGATCACGACGCGCTCTCTGAGGCATAGTCATTCTATGTCCAGAGGGCGCAACACAGATGTAAGTCGTTTGGGCCACTCCCTTTGGGCAACTCCCTAAGGGCAAACTGGCAGACTTTTTAGCGTTGTTACGCTTGTTTGATTTGGAACCACCAAACCTGCATAACCAAGCCTAGCTAAAAAGCCTGGTAGTTCACCCTCAGGGGGCTGCTGAGTGAGCAAACTTCTATGCGAATTGGTATTACTCAATGCACTGGTTTCGTTTTCCGCCGCTTGCCACTGAATAAAAAAAGCCCCCGTCAACCTGGTTGCGGGGGCTTTGTTACTCTATCAACACACTTACTTGCTGATGCGCTTGTATTTCAGGCGGTGAGGCTCTACCACATCCTGTCCGAAATTGGCTTTTAACCAGGCTTCGTAATCGGTGTAGTTACCTTCGTAGAAGTTGATCTTGCCTTCGTCGCGGTAGTCGAGGATATGTGTTGCTACGCGGTCAAGGAACCAACGGTCGTGCGAGATAACCATGGCACAGCCAGGGAATTCCAACAGGGCGTTTTCCAATGCGCGCAGCGTTTCTACGTCAAGATCGTTGGTGGGTTCGTCGAGCAGCAGTACGTTGCCGCCGGCTTTCAGTAATTTCGCTAAGTGAACCCGGTTGCGCTCACCACCAGACAAATCTTTAATGAATTTCTGCTGATCGGTGCCTTTGAAGTTAAAGCGGCTGCAGTAGGCGCGACTGTTCAGCTCAAAGTTGCCAATTCGCACAATATCCTGCCCGTCTGACAGTTCCTGCCATACGGTGTTATTGCCATTCATGTGATCACGGAACTGCTCAACGCTGGCAATTTTAACGGTATCGCCAATGGTAACGGTACCGCTGTCAGGTTGTTCTTTGCCGGTTAATATACGGAACAGGGTAGACTTACCTGCGCCGTTGGGACCGATAATGCCCACAATCGCGCCTTTAGGTACGGTAAACGTCATGTCGTCAATTAACACGCGATCGCCGTAGGATTTCTTAAGGTGTTGTACCTCAATAACTTTATCGCCCAAACGTTCGCCTGGTGGTATAAACAGTTCGTTGGTTTCGTTGCGCTTCTGGTATTCACCGCTGGACAGTTCTTCAAAGCGTGCCATACGCGCTTTGCTTTTCGCTTGACGGCCTTTAGGGTTAGTGCGCACCCACTCCAGTTCCTGTTTAATGGATTTCTGACGGGCATTTTCTGCGCGTTCTTCCTGCTCAAGACGCGCGTCTTTTTGTTCAAGCCAACTTGAGTAGTTGCCTTCCCATGGAATACCGTGTCCACGGTCAAGTTCCAGGATCCAGCCCGCTACGTTGTCGAGGAAGTAACGGTCGTGGGTGATGGCCACAACGGTACCTTCGTAGTCGTGCAGGAAACGCTCCAGCCAGGCTACCGATTCCGCATCCAGGTGGTTAGTTGGTTCGTCAAGCAACAGCATGTCGGGCTTTTCAAGCAGCAAGCGGCATAACGCAACACGGCGGCGCTCACCACCAGACAATTTACTGACGTCCGCATCCCAGGGGGGTAAACGCAGTGCATCGGCAGCGCGCTCCAACGCGTTTTCCAGGTTATGGCCGTCTTTGGTTTGAATAATGGCTTCAAGCTCACCTTGTTCTTTTGCCAGCGCATCAAAGTCGGCATCCGGCTCAGCGTAGGCAGCATAAACTTCATCCAGGCGCTTCAGTGCATGGGCGACATCGGCAACGGCTTCTTCTATGTTGCCGCGCACGTCCTTGCTTTCGTCCAGCTTAGGCTCCTGTGGCAGGTAACCAATATTGATGCCGGGTTGTGGTCTGGCTTCACCTTCGATTTCGGTATCCACCCCTGCCATGATACGCAACAAGGTAGATTTACCCGCGCCGTTTAATCCCAGTACGCCAATTTTGGCGCCGGGGAAAAAGCTCAGTGAAATATTTTTTAAAATCTGACGATTGGGCGGAACAATCTTTCCTACCCGGTACATAGAGTATACGTATTGTGACATGCGATGTCCTAACTCAACAGAAAGGCACTATTGTAATCAAAGACCCTCGCAGTTGGTAGCGCAAGACAGCAGGAAAACGCCCAACCAGGTGCATTTTTTTGTAGCTCAACGCAGCCATCAGGCCAATTTTTTTGTACACTACGCGCAAAAGAGTCAGCCTGAACAGGAAAGGAAATTCAATGCAACAACAGCCCAAGGTGTTTACGCTCGCCGAACTGGCCGAGCAGGTGGGAGGAGATGTACAGGGAAATGGCGGGATTTCGCTAAGTGGCGTAAGTACACTGAGCAGTGCCACTGGTACGCAGATTTCATTTTTAACCAACAGCAAATACCGCCCGCAGCTTCAACATTCACAGGCCGGGGCAGTGATTTTACATGCGAATGATGCCGCAGATTGCCCTCTGCCTGCACTGGTACATAAAAATCCGCATGCAGCATTTGCTCGCATTGCGCAAATTTTCGATACCACACCAGGTGTTGCAGTAGGACAACATGCCACTGCAGTCGTGGCAAAGAGCGCGATTTTAGGCTCTAACGTAGCACTGGGCCCGCATTGCGTTATCGAAGATGGCGTTGAATTAGGCGATAACGTAGTGATTGGCGCAAACACTGTCATCAGTAAGAACGCTAAAATTGGTGCGGGTAGTGTTATTCACCCGAACGTGACCGTTTATCACAGCGTGCGAATTGGCAAGCGCGTGCGCGTGCATAGCCAAACGGTGATTGGCGCCGATGGTTTTGGATATGCCAACGATGCCGGCACATGGCTGCCGATTCCACAAACGGGGTCGGTGGTAATCGGTGATGACAGCCAGATTGGCGCATCCACTACCATAGATCGCGGTGCGTTGGACGATACCATCATTGGTAAAAACGTGATCATTGATAACCAGGTGCAAATTGGCCACAACTGCGTAATTGGCGATCACAGCTGCATATGTGGTTCAACGGGGATTGCAGGTAGTACGCACATTGGCAAGTACGTGATCATTGCCGGCCACTGTGGCGTTAACGGGCACTTAACCATTTGCGATAAGGTGCAAATTACCGGCTTCACCATGGTAACCAGCGATATTAATGAACCCGGTGTGTATTCATCCGGACAACCCGCTATGACTAATCGCGAATGGCGTAAAAACGCAGTGCGCGCACGACAGCTCGACCAGTTGTTTGATCGCGTAAAGCAATTGGAAAAACAGAAATAATCCCGGGCTGACAACTGTCAGCCTCAGTGAACAGAAGGTTTTGTTGTAATTCGGCCACAAAGCAGTATACATAGGTCGGAAAATGACTAGAATATGCCCTTCTGAATGATATGCGACCAAATTACGCAGTAAGGAGCCTCCATGTTACCTCGCGAAATGACCATTGCCGACTTTGATCCAGAATTAGCTGCCGCGATTGATAAAGAAAATCAACGCCAGGAACACCATATCGAGCTAATTGCCTCTGAAAACTACTGTAGCCCACGAGTAATGGAAGCCCAAGGCTCTCAACTGACCAACAAGTACGCTGAAGGTTACCCTGGTAAGCGTTACTACGGCGGCTGTGAGTATGTAGATGTTGTTGAAGATTTAGCTATTGAGCGCGCTAAGCAACTGTTCGGTGCTGATTACGCCAACGTGCAGCCTCACTCTGGCTCACAGGCCAACTCTGCCGTATTTATGGCACTGCTGAACGCAGGTGATACTGTGTTGGGTATGAGCCTGTCTGAAGGTGGTCACCTTACGCATGGTGCACACGTTAACTTTTCAGGCAAAACTTACAACGCAGTGCAGTACGGTTTGAATGAAGAAACTGGCGAAATTGACTATGAGCAGGTTGAAGCGTTAGCCGATGAACACAAGCCAAAAATGATTATTGCGGGTTTCTCTGCGTATTCAGGCATTGTTGACTGGCAGCGTTTCCGTGCAATCGCTGATAAAGTGGGCGCTTACCTGATGGTCGATATGGCCCACGTTGCAGGTTTAATTGCAGCAGGTATCTATCCTAACCCACTGCCTCACGCGCACGTTGTTACTACTACAACACACAAAACCCTGGCCGGTCCTCGTGGCGGTTTGATTTTGTCTGCGTGTGGTGACGAAACCCTGTACAAAAAATTCAACAGCTCGGTATTCCCAGGCAACCAGGGTGGTCCTCTGTGCCACGTAATTGCTGCTAAAGCGGTAGCGTTTAAAGAAGCGTTGGAGCCGGCGTTTAAAGAATATCAGCAACAAGTACTGACCAACGCGAAAGCCATGGTGTCGGTAATGCAGGAACGCGGTTATAAGATCGTGTCTAACGGTACTGACAACCACTTGTTCCTGTTGGATCTTATCGACAAAGACATCACAGGTAAAGATGCAGACGCAGCCCTTGGCCGCGCTAACATTACCGTTAACAAAAACTCGGTTCCAAAAGATCCGCGTTCTCCGTTTGTTACCAGTGGTCTGCGTATTGGTACTCCGGCTATTACCCGTCGTGGCTTCAAGGTAGACGAAGCCAAACAGGTTGCTAACTGGATTTGTGACATCCTCGACAACATGGGCGACGAAAGTGTTGTTGAGCGCGTGCAAAGTGAAGTTGTTGAGCTGTGCTCACGCTTCCCTGTATACGCGAAATAAACTGAAAGACCGGCTGGTGGTGTATACTGCCAGCCACGTTTACCCGGGAGCTCGCTATGCACTGTCCTTTTTGTTCTGCAGAAGAAACCAAAGTCATTGACTCGCGTTTAGTCTCTGAGGGACATCAGGTGCGCCGTCGCCGGGAATGTGCAGAGTGTCACGAGCGGTTTACTACCTTTGAAAGCGCCGAATTGGTGATGCCACGGGTAATAAAACGCGATGGTACACGTGAACCGTTTAACGAAGACAAACTTCGCGCCGGTTTACAACGCGCGTTAGAAAAACGTCCGGTAAGTACCGAAAAGGTTGAACAGTGCATCTTAAAACTGAAGTCCACACTACGGGCAACCGGTGAACGGGAAGTGGAAAGTAAACTGTTAGGCAACCTGATCATGGATGCGCTTAAAGAACTCGATAAAGTGGCGTACGTACGATTTGCTTCGGTTTACCGTTCCTTCGAAGACATTAAAGAGTTTGGTGAAGAGATAGCCAGACTGGGGAATTAACTCCCATGTCCAATCCAATTGTTCAATACAGCGATGAATACTGGATGGCGCTTGCTATTCAGCAGGCTCGTCGGGGTATGTATACTACATCGCCCAATCCCCGTGTTGGTTGTGTCATCGTTAAAAACAACGTATTAGTTGGTGCAGGGGCGCATCTGCAGGCGGGTACCCCCCACGCCGAGGTGCACGCACTTCGCGATGCCGGTGAACAAGCTCGCGGTGCGACTGCCTATGTTACCCTTGAGCCTTGTAGCCATACAGGCAGAACGCCACCTTGTGCGGACGCCTTAGTTAAGGCAAACGTTGGTCGGGTGGTCGTGGCAATGACCGACCCTAACCCGCTGGTAAGCGGCCGGGGAATTAAGCGATTACAGGACGCAGGGATTGTCGTAACCCAAGGGGTGCTGACCAGTGAAGCCGAAGCACTGAATCCCGGCTTTATTAAACGCATGACTACTGGTATGCCCTGGATGCGCGCCAAACTTGCCTGTAGTCTAGACGGTAAAATTGCGCTGGCCAATGGTGTCAGTCAATGGATCACGGGGCCGGCTGCTCGTAAAGATGTGCAGCGCTTCCGGGCGCAAAGCTGCGCGGTACTCACAGGCAGCGGCACCGTAAAGGCCGACAATCCCAGTTTATTAGTCAGACCCGAACAGGCTGAATTGAGTGATTATCCGTTAACACAATGCCGTCAACCACTGCGAGTAGTGATTGACACGGCACAACAGTTAACGCCCGATTTGGCTATGTTCAACGACGGATCCCCGGTATTACTGGTGATAAATGGCACATCTAAGTACGTGTTTGCCAATGCGGTAACTGTTATCCCGGCACAAATGGATACAGCTTCTCAGAAAGTCTCGTTAACCTGGTTAATCGAAGAGTTGGGACGGCGTGGCCTGAATGACATCTGGGTGGAAGCCGGGGCGGGACTGGCAGGGGCATTATTGGCTGACAATCTGATAGATGAACTGATTGTCTACCAGGCACCTAAGGTGCTGGGCGATAAGGGGATGTCGATGCTGACACTGCCGCTGTATCAGAAGATTAATCAGGCTCCCCACTTGAAATTGACCGATCTCAGACATATAGCTGAAGACATTCGAATGACGTATCAGGTGATCAAACCCGATACCCACACTGCTGCAGGATAACGAGATGTTTACAGGCATCATTGAAGCGCTTGGCACAATTGAATCCATGGTCGATAAGGGCGATGCGATCCGCCTGAAGGTAAATTCAGGCAAACTGGATATGTCAGATGTTGCATTAGGCGACAGTATCGCCAC
>NZ_JBLBUE010000091.1:0-14143 GCF_047290655.1 Alteromonas sp. AMM-1
ACTTTGCGCTTGTCTTCGGTACTGCGAATGCGATTTGCCAGTTCCCTCGCTTCCAGTCGGTCGAGTATGTTAGTAATGGTTGCCGGGCTTAAATTGATGTTGTCGGCAATTTCTTTCACCATGATCCCTGGCTGGCGTTGTATATTCTGCAGTACCAGTAACTGTGGGCCAGTAATGCCTACGTCCTTGCTGAGCTGTTTACTGCGTAAATCTACCGCCCGAATTACCCTGCGAAGGGCAATCAATAATTCTTCTTCTTTTCTCATCTCATGGCCTGTAGCGACGTCGTTTGCTGAAAAACACAATAGAATTGTTTGTATTGTAACGACTACTGAGTATATCAAACCTTTTATAATTCTATAATTATGCAACCAATACTTTATGAGTAACGGTGTAAAAAATACTGATAAATAGTGTTTTTTTACTAAGGCAGTTGTCTTTTTAGCTGACTTTGAACGAGATATGCGGGAATTTATGACAAACCAAATTGCGGGGGAACGGCTAAAAAAAGCAATAATTCAACATATTCGACTGTTGGCAGGAGCGAATATGCTGAATCCGTTAATACCTAACTACAGAAGTGTTTTTCCCGCTTAATATTTACGGCGCTGCAAGCCTGTTTCGGCCAGGATCTTGGCGGAAATCTCTTCAATTGAATACTTTGTGCTATTAAGAAACGGGATTTTTTCTTTGCGATAGAGATTTTCTACCTCACGTAGTTCCATTCTGCATTGCTGCAACGATGCATAGCGGCTGTTCGCACGGCGCTCAGAGCGAATTTGATGCAGGCGTTCCGCCTCTATGGTGAGACCAAACAGCTTGTGCTTAAAGCGCTTTAATACATTGGGTAATTTTAGCATGTCGCCCATATCGTCTTCGGTAAACGGGTAGTTGGCAGCCTTAATACCGTACTGTAGCGCTAAATACAGGCTGGTTGGGGTTTTACCTGAACGCGATACGCCCACTAAAATGATGTCTGCCTCGTGATAGTCCTTCAGGTTGGAGCCATCGTCATTTGCCAGTGCGTAGTTCACTGCTTCTATACGTATATCGTAGGTTTTTTCGTGGATACTGTGGGTGCGATGTTTCTCTGGTTTTGATGGCACGCCTATCACTTTTTCCAATGGCGCAACGAATTGGTCCAGAAAATTGTAGTTAATCCCGACGGATCGGGAGATTATTCGACGAATATCTGTGTTTACTACTGTATAAAAAACGAGCGGCCGTACACCACTATCTTGAAAACTTTCAGATATTTTTTCGATTACGCCATAAGCTTGTTCTTCAGTTTCAACAAATGGAATTGTTTTATGATTGAATTCTGTCGGGAAAAGTGACAGTAAAGCGTGGCCAAACACCTCTGCCGTGATGGCAGTGCCATCTGAAATATAAAATGCGGTGCGCACAACAACTCCTTAACTTTGTCGTAAATTTATTACGAAATGAAATAAAATTTTACTTTCTTATAATCGGCATTTTAGAATTTCCGTATGGAAAATCTAGTCTGCACACCACATCAGGCCTGATTTCCTCTTACCCTACAAGCGCATTTTAAAACCGCGCGTACAGAAATAGTTACAAGCTGGAGGCTGTAAAAGTGCAAGAATACGTACTTTGGTATCAAGAGTTGGGCATGCACGATGTAAATCGTGTTGGCGGTAAAAATGCTTCGCTCGGTGAGATGATTTCAAACCTTGCCAACGCGGGTGTACAAGTGCCAGGTGGCTTTGCAACAACAGCCTATGCATTTAATGAATTTCTAGAGCAAAGTGGTCTGGAAGCGAAAATTCATGAAGTACTCGATGCACTGGATGTCGATGACGTATCAGCGTTAGCTGAAGCGGGCAAAAACATCCGTCAGTGGATCATCGATACGCCGTTCCAGCCTAAGCTGGAGGAGGAAATAAAGTCTGCGTTCTCGGCATTACAGGGTAATGCAGGTAATGAGGCCTCTTTTGCCGTGCGTTCATCCGCTACTGCAGAAGATATGCCAGATGCCTCGTTCGCAGGTCAGCAGGAAACCTTCCTGAACGTAAAAGGTTACGACGCCGTCATTGTTGCCGTTAAACACGTGTTTGCTTCGTTGTTTAACGACCGCGCTATTTCATACCGTGTTCACCAGGGTTACGACCATAAAGGGGTTGCTTTGTCAGCCGGTGTTCAACGCATGGTGCGCAGTGACATCGCTTCATCAGGCGTTATGTTTACTATCGACACAGAATCAGGCTTTGAAGATGTGGTGTTTATTACCAGTTCGTACGGCCTCGGCGAAATGGTTGTGCAGGGGGCGGTTAACCCTGACGAATTCTATGTGCACAAACCTACCCTTAATAACGGTAAACCGGCCATAGTTCGCCGTAACCTGGGTAGCAAATTAACCAAAATGATTTACTCTGCCGATCAAAGTCATGGCAAGCAGGTAACCATTGTTGATATTGAGCCTGCCCAAAGCAAAACCTTCTCGTTAACCGATGACGAAGTAATGGCGTTGGCAAAACAGGCACAAATCATTGAGCAGCACTACAAACGTCCTATGGACATTGAGTGGGCTAAAGACGGTACAGATGGCCAGTTATACATTGTTCAGGCTCGACCTGAAACCGTTCGCAGCCGCGAAGATGCACAAACTATTGAGCGTTTCCACCTGAAAGGCAGCGCAGGTATCGTGTGTGAAGGACGTGCGATTGGCCACAAAATTGGTGCAGGCGAAGCCAAAGTACTGGCATCTATTGAAGAAATGGACAAAATCCAGCCCGGCGATGTGCTGGTTACCGACATGACCGACCCGGACTGGGAACCGATCATGAAGAAAGCGTCTGCCATTGTAACTAACCGTGGTGGCCGTACCTGTCACGCGGCTATTATCGCTCGCGAACTGGGTATTCCTGCGGTAGTAGGCTGCGGCAACGCGACTGACTCTATCCAAACCGGCGACAAGATCACCGTATCCTGTGCAGAAGGTGATACCGGTTATATCTATAACCAGCAGCTTGAGTTTGATGTCACTACGTCACGGATTGACTCGATGCCTGATCTGCCGCTCAAAGTAATGATGAACGTGGGTAACCCGGATCGCGCATTTGATTTTGCCCGTCTGCCGCACAAAGGGGTGGGGCTGGCACGTCTGGAGTTTATTATTAACCGCATGATTGGTGTGCACCCCAAAGCATTGTTGAACTTTGATGCACAGCCAGACGATCTGAAAGCCGAAATCCGCGACATGATTGCGGGCTATGAATCGCCCAGAGAGTACTACATAACCAAACTGGTAGAAGGTATTTCAACGATCGGTGCGGCATTCTCCCCTGAGAAAGTCATTGTTCGTATGTCAGACTTTAAGTCTAACGAGTACTTCAATCTGGTGGGTGGTTACCAGTATGAACCGGATGAAGAAAACCCAATGCTGGGTTTCCGTGGCGCAAGCCGCTATATCTCTGAGGATTTCCGCGAGTGTTTCGCTCTTGAATGTGAAGCCATAAAACGCGTTCGTAACCAAATGGGTCTCACTAATGTTGAGATTATGATCCCATTTGTTCGCACACTGGAAGAAGGTCAGAAGGTAATCGAATTACTGGCTGAACAGGGATTAGTTAAAGGTGAAAATGGTTTACGCGTTATCATGATGTGTGAATTACCCTCTAATGCACTACTGGCCGATAAGTTCCTGGATATCTTCGATGGTTTCTCCATTGGCTCAAACGACCTGACTCAGTTAACTCTAGGTCTGGATCGCGATTCCGGATTGATTGCGCACTTGTTTGACGAGCGCAACGAAGCCGTGAAAGCCTTGTTGTCTATGGCTATCCGGGCTGCTAAAAAACGCGGTAAATACGTTGGGATCTGCGGTCAGGGACCCTCTGATCACGAAGATTTTGCAGCCTGGTTGGTAGATGAGGGCATCGACTCTGTATCGCTTAACCCCGACACTGTGGTTGAAACCTGGTTATATCTGGCCAAACAGCACGGCAATAAAGCCTGATTTAAATCTGACGTTTTTTGCCAATGCTTATTGGCAGATAAATTGTAAAAGCCTACTCTGATAGAGTGGGCTTTTTTGTTTCTGGTGGCAGATAAACTGTTTTCTGGCCGAATTGCCGGAGTAAGAGTACGCTTAAATCTGTTAATCGTACTTTTTTGTTCAAATACCAATATCAGTAATCGAATGTATGGAGACCAGGATGTTTGATAGGCTCTTTGATGGAAGTTTGATGCCACATGGGCATTGTTTGCTGTGGCGATGGGATTTGTTATTTTTGCACCTGGGCGGCGATCTGATGACCGTGGTGGCATATTCGCTTATCCCGTTTGGTATTGTGTATTTCCTGCGCAAGCGCAAGGATCTTAAATTCGATGGATTAGCTGCTTTATTTGCGGGTTTTATTGCGTTTTGCGGCGCCTCTCATCTGGCGGGTGTGATAAATATTTGGCATGGATATTATTTTGTTGAGGGCATGATTAAATTTGCCACCGGGCTGGTATCAATAGTTACCGCATTTTTCCTGTGGAAGCTCATGCCTACTTTTATCAGTATTCCGAGTCTTGGTATGCTGAAGCAGCGCAATGAAGAGTTAGAACGTCTCAGAGCACAACTGGAAGAAACTAACCGGTCATTGGAAGAGAAAGTAAAAGAACGTACCGCGATGCTGGAAAAGCAGGCAAATACGGATGCCGTAACGGGTGTAGCAAGCCGGTTTGCTATTATGAATACACTCAGCCGCAGCTACATAACCTATCAACGGTACTATCGCCCGTTTTCTATATTAATGGTGGATGTTGATCATTTTAAACATGTAAACGACAACCACGGCCATCAGGCCGGTGATGAAGTGCTGGCCGCGCTGGCGCATTGTATCTCAGAAACTATTCGCGCTACTGATAAAGTAGGTCGATATGGTGGTGAAGAATTCCTGGTGGTACTGCCAGAAACTCCCCAAGGGGCGGCAGTTGAACTGGCAGAACGTGTTCGAAAGAATATCGAACAGCTCGCGCTTCCGCAGAATATTAGCATTACATGCAGTATTGGGGTTGCAACGATTACCAAAGACACCACTGACGATGGACTGATTACGCAGGCAGATAAAGCCTTGTATAGTGCAAAACACGCAGGGCGCAATCAGGTTGTGGTGTTTGATAAAAACCAATTTACATCTTGATGAGAAACCCCGGTCCAGCAATACCGATTAGTTTAGCAATCGCTATCAAGCACAGAAATCGTTGGACTACTCCCGGCTGACTGTGCCTGAGTATAGATTACCTTGCAGTTAACCGTTGAGCCAACGCCGCTGGGTAAAATAGCAAACTGGTCTGTTTGGGTAACTGCTTGTGGTGCTGAATCGGTAGAGACTGCGATGCGAAAATCTGTGCCATTTCCACTACCACTGCCATCAATATCTGCCCAGGCGCGCAAATTAGTCACCACATCGCGTATCGCAGGATAACCGTACACAGTGTAAACAGTGCTGCCGTTTAACACCAGGTTTTCATTGGCAGAACGATGTTCACCTGCAACGGCTGACTTTGCAAACACCAGACGAGAACCGCCTTCTAAGGCTGCTTTTACGCCTTGTAATGTCGCTTTGCGAGCATCGCCCTGAAAATCAATAAAACGCGGTGCCGCGGTAACCGACAGAATGCCGATGATCACAATGACTATAATAAGTTCGATTAATGTAAAACCGTGTTGTTTCATGCCTGATCTCTACTACGTAACCTGCATTTGAGTAAGGCGGTATTTAAACTTAATACGTAAATTTAATCCAGTTGCAGGACATTATGCTTTAGTAGGGTAGTCACCGCAGTTGATTTCTACTATCCACAAGGGTATACGGGCACAAACACGTTAAGATCATACTTAAAGCAAAAGGTAACGAGGATAAACTATAGCTATCGTGAACAGCGGGATTTTCGCAACTTGCGGTCTAACAGGTAACGATCGAGGCGTCTTGCTCCCTTACTCATTTGATTTTGGAAATATCGCAACACATGTCTGGCACGGGGCCAGTCGTAACTCAACAATACCAGTCCAGCAAGCACAAATAAAATTGAACCCGGCAGCAGGGTAAGTACAATGCCGCCAATAAATAATACTGCTCCTAAGCCAATTCTAACAATTTTCATTATGGATGATTCCTGAGTGTTGAACGTTGAGTTTACCGTAATAGAATCAAATTCCCATTGTATAAATGTAAAGAAATGTGATGGATTTGGCATTAAGCGGGTGAGGATTCGAGCCCCTGCGCATGCGGGTACAGGGTTTTACCCGATAAGATTTGTTGTTTTACTTTCGCTTCTGGCATTGGTTTGGAAAATAAATAGCCTTGTGCAACCCGACAGCCCATATCGTGCAACAGGGTAGCCTGAGATAAGGTTTCCACACCTTCTGCAACCATGCTACAGCCAAACGACTGAGCTAAGGTAATGGCAGAGGCGACAATTGCCTTGTGGCCAGTATTCACTTCAATATCGGTAACAAAGGCCCTGTCGATTTTCAGTACGTTAACATTCAAATGGGCAAGATACGCCAACGAACTCATGCCGGTACCAAAATCGTCAATTGCCAGAGATATACCGAGCTCCCGAATATTGTCCAGGGCAGCCTTGATATATTTAATATTCAAACTTGTTTCGTTTTCGGTTAGCTCAATTTCAATTAACTCAGGCGCTACCTTATGCGTCGTTAACTGCTGTTGAATAAAACTTACCAAGCCTGGGTCTAATAAATTATACGGCGATAAATTTACCGCAATGGGAATAGCAATACCCTGTTGCTGCCAATACGCAGCTTGCTCAATCACTTTTGCTATAACGTAGCGACCAAATTCTTGTACTTTTCCGCTGTCTTCTATTAAGTCGATAAAATGCCCCGGCATTAGCAAACCCAGCCGCGGATGCTCCCACCGGCATAGCCCCTCAACGCCCACAATACAGCCTGAGCCCAGATCGACTTTGGGCTGGTAATGCAAAATAAACTGCTGTTGCAATATTGCGTCGTGCAATTCTGCCCGCAGTTGCAAATTGTGTTTATAGTCTGCAATTTTATTGTCATCGTACACCTGCCATCCATTGCGTTGCTCTTTGGCTTTGTACATCGCCGTATCGGCACACACAATGAGCGCTTCGGGCTCGTTTGCGTGTGTGGGGTAGTGCGATATGCCTATGCTCGCGCCTGTATTTACGGCAAGTCCGTTTATCATGATGGGAGTATCGCAGGCACCTACCAATTCAATGGCAAGTGCTTCTGCTTGTTCTATACTCAATCCTGGTGCCCAGATAATGAATTCATCGCCGCCAATTCGAATTAACTCCGCAGGTGGCAACACTATGTCTAATAAGCGTGTCGCGACTTCTTTAAGCAGAGTGTCGCCTGCAGAGTGTCCAAAGGAATCATTCACTTCTTTAAATTTATCTAAATCGATAACAAATACGCTGGCTTCTGAAACTGCGGTTGAAGCATGCGGTTTTAACAATGCCGTTGTTAATTTATCCATTAAATACAAACGGTTTGGCAGTCCGGTTAATGCATCATGAGTAGCAATAGTAGCAAGGGTTTCATTAATTTCTTCGGCCCGCTTTGCAATTAACGATGACAGGGTAAGTGCCAGCCAAACTGCAATCCAAAACACCAGCACAGAGGTGATCAACAGCCGTTTTGCCACAAACGACAACGTGGTATCCATTGCTGTTGTTTGTTGAATGAAAGTAACCGTATTGTTTTCACCAGTAAAATGCTGCCACAAAAAGCTGCGTTCGCTTTCTTCAATCAGATGTGTTTTGTTTTGATCCCGGGAGACTAATTTTAATAAGTTGGCCTGCTCGGATTTTGATAACCGATGCCCTCTTTGCCAGCTCTCCTTTGCCCCCTGAATGTGAAATAAGCGCGGTGTGTCGTCGTTAGGGTCCGACAATATATTAATCAACGGATCGGCCTGCTCTGCAATACTGCCCTCACGTAACGTGAGTTCACTACTGAGCATTCGCGCCAGCTTTTCCATGGCGTGTAATTCAGTTTGTAAACTCACATCGGCAGTTAAGCGATAAGAAACCGTAACATAAATCGCAGACACCAATACCGACACAACCAAACAGGCAACGATGAGACGCGGTCTGACGGAGGTATCGCGATTGATTTGGGTGATGGGTTGGACTGGCAAAATAATGACTAACCCAGGGTTATTGTTTACGCGTACTTATTCCTGCCAGATGGTAAACCGGGCACCATCCTGATGCCAGGGAGATTAAGTTAAGCACACCGAAAATGCCCAGCAGAACCTCAATAAACACATCGTCAATAATATCGCCATTGAAAAGCGCAAATGCGCTGACGCCGATGCCAATAAAACCTCTCAATGAACGATCTATCGTGCTCAGATTAGACGTAATTGCCATAAGTTATCTCACTATCGTTATTATTATTACCATTTGAAAATAGCGCTGAACACACTAATTTGCAAGTTGTATAGAAATTGTTACTTCGGTTAGTTGTTATAAATCAATAAATTATAGTTATTTATGATGCGTAATTGACGGAGTATTCATTTTTTGGAAGAACAAAGGAAGCCCGACCTCTTATGTTGAAAAAACCTGCGGTAACGGTGGAGCATGGCGATGTGGCTAGGTATACTTAGCGGCCAAACTAATGACGAGAGCGTTGCCTTGAATTTACCTGTAGTACCCATCGAGTCCTCCATTTCCGAAGTATATCGGCGTTATCTTCTGAGTCTGGAAAAATCCGCGTTTGCTGGCGATATTGAATACAGTTATGGCAGTCGTTTGTCGGTAGCAACTGATAACTCTGTGTACCAAAAGCTACCGCAAGCAGTGGTGTTACCCAAAGGGATAAACGATTTACAGATTATTGGCGAACTGGCAAATCAGCATCCTGACGTGAAGTTCAGTGCACGTGGAGGCGGTACGGGTACAAATGGTCAGAGTCTGACCGACGGTATTGTGGTGGATATGTCACGCCACATGAACAAAATCCTCGAAATCAACCCTCAGGAAGGGTGGGTACGAGTGCAATCCGGTGTGGTGAAAGACGCGCTTAATGATGCTCTGCGACCCTACGGCTATTTTTTCTCGCCTGATTTGTCCACCAGTAATCGCGCAACTATGGGCGGTATGGTCAGCACCGATGCGTCTGGTCAGGGCTCTCTGGTTTACGGGAAAACCAGTGATCACGTGTTGGGATTAACCTGCGTACTGGCTAATGGCGAAATATTGCAAACGTCGCCACTTAGTGTGGAAGAAGCCGAAGAACTGGCTACCCGCAGCGACACTTACGGTCGCATTTTGCGTCAGGTTCTTAGCACCTGTCGCGGTAAGCGCAGTGAAATTCTTGAGAAATTCCCGCGCATGAACCGTTTTTTAACCGGCTACGATCTTGAGCATGCCTACGACGAGGTTAATCAGCGTATCGATGTGAGTCGTTTGATTACCGGCTCGGAAGGCTCTCTGGTATTCGTGGCTGAGGCCAAACTGTCGTTAACCGCTATTCCAAGGCAAACCGCGTTAGTTAATATCAAGTACGACAGTTTCGAATCGGCATTGCGCCATGCTCCCAGAATGATTGCAGCTCAGGCAACGTCGGTAGAGACGGTAGACAGTAAGGTACTGAATCTGGCACGCACCGATATTATCTGGCATTCCCTTGCAGATCTGATTAAAGATGTACCTGGCAAGGATATGCAGGGTCTGAACATGGTGGAGTACAACAGCAATGATTTAGACCAGATCAAAGCCCGCATTGCCCGTCTGGAAGAAGAGTTAACCGCCGCCGCAGCCAGCGGCGAGTATGGTGTAATAGGCTACCAGCTCACTTTTGACCGAGCTGATATCGACAAGATATATGCCATGCGCAAGAAATCCGTAGGTTTACTTGGCAATGCGAAGGGTAGCCAGAAACCTATCCCATTTGCGGAAGACACTGGCGTACCACCAGAGAACCTTGCCGACTTTATTATGGAGTTCCGCGCGCTGCTTGATAGCCATGGTTTGCAATATGGCATGTTTGGTCACGTTGATGCAGGCGTACTGCATGTGAGACCGGCTTTGGATTTATGTGATCCTGAGCAGGAAAAACTCATGCACCAGATTTCAGACGAAGTGGTTGCACTCGTTGCGAAGCACGGTGGTTTGATGTGGGGCGAGCACGGCAAAGGCTTCCGCAGCGAATACGGGCCTGCGTTTTTTGGTGAATCGCTGTTCAACGAGTTGCGCCGCATCAAAACGGCATTTGATCCCGCAAACAAAATGAACCCCGGTAAAATCTGTACGCCATTAGACAGCACGGATGAATTAGTGCGTGTGAGTGATGTAAAACGTGCCACCTTTGATCGCACGATTCCCGTTGCGTTCAAGGAAGCTTTTAAGCCTGCCATGGATTGTAACGGCAATGGCCTGTGCTTTAACTATGACACAACGTCTCCGATGTGTCCGTCCAGCAAGATCACCAAAGACCGCCGCCACAGTCCTAAAGGACGTGCTGGACTCATACGAGAGTGGGTCAGACTGTTATCATTACAAGGTGTAGATACCACTAAGTTGTCAGCCAGCCAGTTCAAAACAAGCTGGTGGACGCGATACAAAAACACCCGGGCTAAACAAGATGACTTTTCCCATGAGGTGTTTGAAGCAATGAGTGGCTGCTTGTCCTGTAAGTCATGCACCAGTCAGTGCCCGATCAAAGTGGACGTACCTACTTTCCGCGCGACATTTTTGTCGATTTACTATCAGCGTTACTTGCGTCCTTTAAAAGATCATTTGGTGGCAAATGTAGAGAAAATGACACCTTTGATGGCGAAATTCCCACGGGTAGTTAATGCCTTTTTAGGGGCGTCCTGGCTGCAGGGAATAATTGAAAAGCGTGTCGGGTACGTAGACGCACCGTTATTATCTTATCCAACCCTCGAACAGCAGCAGTCCGCAATATTTAATACCTTTGATCTGGCTGTGTTATCGGCGGTACCAGAGTCAGAGCGCGAGCGCTACGTGCTTATTGTACAGGACCCGTTCACCAGTTATTACGACGCACAAGTGGTTCTCGACTTTGGCCGTCTGATTCGGGAATTGGGCAAAACGCCTGTGTTATTGCCGTTTAAACCGAATGGCAAACCTCAGCATGTCGCAGGGTTTCTGGAAGAGTTTGCTGTAACCGCTTCAGATACAGCAGCGTTTTTAAATACTGCTGCCGCGTTGAACATGCCCATGGTGGGGGTCGATACACCGCTGGTACTGTGTTACCGGGATGAATACGAGCATATTCTGGGCAGTAAACGCGGTGATTTTGCGGTACACACTGTGCATGAATGGTTACAAACCTTGCCCGCTGAAACCTGGGCAGACCGCGCTATTTCGAAGCCGTCACACGCCCTGGCGTTGTTCGCTCACTGTACGGAAAAGACAGCTTTACCTAAGTCTGAGCAAGCCTGGCAGTCTATTTTTGCGGCAGTTGACCAGCCGGTAGATATTGTGAAAGTTGGCTGTTGTGGCATGGCGGGAAATTATGGTCATGAAGCACAAAATAAAGCCAATTCACTGGGGATTTATGCGTTGAGCTGGGAGCAGGCAATTTCCCGCTATAAGCCAGAGCAAGTAATGGCGTCTGGTTATTCGTGCAGAAGCCAGGTTAACCGTATTGACAGTTTTAAGCCCAAACACCCGCTGCAACATTTACTGCAGTGCATAACCAGAAAATAAATATCATGACAGAAGCAATAAACGAGCAACAAATGACAGCCTGGGTACAGGCGCAGTTTCAAAAAGCCAATCAATACCTGGCGCAGGAAGGGATATTATTTGACAGCGTGATCACCGATCAGAGCCGCTATCTTGCTCCCTTTCTGGCTGTTTGGAAAATTAAAGCCATGGATCAGAAAGTGTACTGGGTAATTTCCGGCGATTTACCCACCGACCTGACTTTGGTTGATAATGCTACTTCAGCACGTGAAGCGTTGCGCTTTTTTTCTATGCGCTGGCAGTTAAAGGCAGAAAACCTGGAAGCAAGTAATACAAAACAGGATGCTGGCCAGGCCGAATTTGTAGGCATTCTACGTAATCGTGCAGACAGTTTGTACGAACTATTCAACAATGACAAACTTTGGGCATAACCCGAATTAGTGAATATGTTCGACGTCCGGAAGGTCGAAGTGGGAGAGCTGGCAAACCATTTTTTGCATGGGTAAGCCAGCTTCCATAAATACTGGTCCTTCTGGATGAAATCCCCGCTCGCGGTGATAGTCGACACGTTCCAGCGCAGATTGCACTTTTACCTGCTGGATATTGTTAACACTGGCCAGTTTCAGCAATGCTGAAAACAGAGTTTTGTAAACAGTTATGTTGCGATAGCCTGGTAACACGGCAATGCGACCAAGCTCGCCGAATTGGGTGAGTCTGCCGGTCGCAATGGGCTTGTTGTGTTCATCCAGAACCAGAACATGAAAAGCGGTGAGGTCGAGTTCGTCAAATTCAGCACTTTCCGGTAAGCGCCATTCAAGTACAAACACCGCCCGTCGAAGCGCTTCGAGATGATGTCTCGCAGAATCCCATCTGACGGCTTCGATATTGTAAATCATACAATCCCCATTACTCACATATAAACTGGTAATAACCCATATTAGTCAGTGTAGTAAACGCTGAAATTATGTCCAGTTTACCCGGATGACTGTTAAAGTCTGCAAGACCGATAACATTTTTCGCTAATAATTGTGCCAAAAATGCATTATCTGAACAGCTGTGCGGGACTTTTTCACCATTTACAAATAGCCAGTCTGCGGCTTCAGGATGCATGATGGGGCGCAGGCCGGTTAGCCGGTCAAGCATTAGTCCCTGTTCAAAATCACTCAGGGTTTGTGAATCCGTAACCGTCGCTTCTGGCGACTCTGGCTCCAACGATTGTTCACTAAGCAAAGTAAGCAGTGATAATAGGAAGTCCTGTGTTTCTGTAGCCTGAATAATGAGTTGTTTCAGGTTGTGTGAGTCTTCTGAGGTTACCCATACCGGTGTGCTACCGTTCTTCCGCTTAGGGTCTGAAAATCGCAGCGGCACGCTGGCTTGGTCGGCGAAATGTTCTGCCAGAAATCCGGTAAGCTGCGCTTGTTCTGGGGCGCGAAAGCCAACTGAGTAGGTTAAACTTGGCTCTATTGCTTTGCCATCATGCGGCCAGCCAGGCGGTATATATAACACATCGCCGGGTAACAGCTCACAGTCAATAATGGGGGTAAAGTCATCAACCTGGCGAAGACCAGGGGCGGTGATATGTTCTGTAGTACAGTCCGGGGGGCCAACCCGCCAGCGTCTGCGGCCTTTGCCCTGTACTAAGAACACATCATACTGGTCAACATGCGGCCCAACGCCTGCACCGGGTATCGCAAAGCTGATCATTAAATCATCCATTCGCCAATAGGGAACGAAGTTAAAATGTTCCATCATTTCTGCCGCGTCCGGAACAACTCTGTCAACGCCCTGAACTAACAGGCTCCATAGTCCTTTGCATTGGTCAAAATCGTCAAAAGGTCCCTGAATAACTTGCCACGATTGTTTGTGAAAGCGAACTATCCGGCTGTCGAGTTCAGCCTCCATGGCCAGGCCAGCCAGTTCATGCTCGTCAATGAAATCTTCAAATTGCGGGAAAAACTGTCTTAATATACAGGGTTTTTGTTGCCAGTAGTTCCCTAAAAATTCATTGCTGTCGAAATGTGTCACTGTTATTCCAGTTAGAGGTGAATTGAACAACATGATAGCAGAAACGGTTGGCAGTCGTTGCTTCCGTATGGTGGTTTTTGTTGTTGCAGACACTCACCGATCGGTGGGTTTACACTCGTAGCAACCGTTAATGCCAGGGTGTTTCGGGCTATGTAAGCGATGAAACACCTGGTTAACTGGTGTATCCAGCAGTGCTTCTGTTTGTGTGCAGTAGCGAATGGAAGCCTGACTGCACGACTGCTCCAAAAATGCGGCAAGGTTAACAGTTTGGCCCCATACATCAAATTGAGGGCGCTGACTACCCAGTATGCCAGCGTTAACCGGCCCGGTTGCAATACCTATCCGCAGTTGAAAAGGGAGTTTACTGCGTTGCGCGAGCTTATTTATCAACTGATGAAGTGCGATTGCAAAGTCCATGACTGCGCTGCAGTTTTGTTGCCGGTCA
>NZ_JBLBUE010000092.1:0-14074 GCF_047290655.1 Alteromonas sp. AMM-1
ACTTCATATATAACCTGACTTGTTTTTCTGTGATGTGATTTCCCGACACGCCATTCTCCTCGAATTGTCGTGTCGAACCTTAACAGAACAACCGGTCAAGATAGTTGTCGCTCAACCGTTCAAGTTAATTGTCGCTCTATACACTAAGCGCATGTTTTATAGTAGAAATTAACGTTTTGCAAAGTAAATACCTGGTCAGATTTGTAACCATTTATTACCTGCAGGAAAATTGAAACTATTAGTGTGAAATTGCTGGAAATAAATGGGAAACAATTGGTTTGGATATGAAAAAGGGGCATAAAGCCCCTTTTAATTGTGTTTACACTGTGAGGGTTACACGCGTTCAAAAATGGTTGCGATACCCTGACCCAAACCAATACACATGGTAGCCAAACCAACAGATTTATCGTTTGCTTCCATTAGGTTAATTAGCGTAGTGCTAATCCGTGAACCAGAGCACCCCAATGGGTGACCCAATGCAATGGCTCCGCCGTTAAGGTTAACTTTCTCATCGTACTTTTCCAGCCAGCCGAGCTGTTTAATACAACTTAGCGCTTGTGCTGCGAAAGCTTCGTTGAATTCGGCTAACTCAATGTCGTCCATTGTCATGCCTGCACGTTTCAGTGCTTTTTGCGTGGCAGGAACCGGTCCAAAGCCCATAATAGCGGCATCACACCCAGCAACACCCATAGACTTAATACGAGCGCGCGGTGCAAGGCCAAGCGCTTTGGCGCGATCTGCAGACATCAGTAACATTGCGGATGCACCATCAGAAATTGCTGATGAAGTTCCCGCGGTTACGGTGCCATTTACCGGATCAAATACCGGGCGCAGTCCCGCCAGTGTTTCAACCGTTGTCTCCGGGCGAATTACTTCGTCGAAGTCGATTAACTTTAATACACCGTCTTCATCGTGGCCTTCAGTGGCAACGATTTCGTTTGCCCAGCGGCCTTCCAGATGCGCCTGGTGTGCGCGCTGGTGAGAGCGGGCACCAAATGCATCCTGCATTTCGCGGGTGATGCCATTCTGACGGCCAAGCAACTCTGCTGTCATGCCCATATTGCCCGACGCTTTCGCCGTGTATTTTGCTAATCCAGGGTGGAAATCCACATTGAATGTCATTGGCACGTGGCCCATATGCTCAACGCCACCAATCATGTAAACGTCGCCCTGACCAGTCATGATGCCCATAGCTGCATCGTGAAGCGCCTGCATAGACGAGCCGCATAAACGGTTAACTGTCACTGCAGCGGTGCTGCGAGGAATATCGGTAAGCAACTGGGCATTACGCGCAATGTTAAAGCCCTGCTCTTTGGTTTGCTGAACACAGCCCCAGATGATGTCTTCAATTTCGGTAGGATCAACACCTGGGTTTCTAACCAACAACGCGCTCATCAAATGCGCGGATAGGGTCTCTGCACGTACGTTGCGAAATACGCCACCTTTTGAGCGACCCATTGGGGTACGAATACAGTCGATAACTACAACTTCTTTCATGTTCTATTCTCCTAAGGTGATTAAGCGAAGTAAGATTTACCGGCAGCGGCCATTTCACGAACGCCATCTGTAATTTGGTAAATCGGCCCAAGGTGAGCGTACTTGTCAGCAAGTTCAACGAAGTTCGCTAATCCCATAGTTTCAATATAACGGAAAATACCACCGCGGAATGGTGGGAAGCCCAAGCCATACAGCAGCGCCATATCAGCTTCTGCCGCACTCGCTACAATACCTTCTTCCAGGCAACGAATGGCTTCGTTAGCCATCGGGATCATCAGGCGAGCGATGATTTCCTCGCTGGTAAAGTCTTGTTTGGCTGCAGCGTTTGGCGTAATTAATTCATAGGCTTCTGCAGCCGCTTCTTTAGACGGACGACCGCGCTTGTCGGTGCCAAAGTTGTAGAAACCTTTGCCGTTTTTCTGTCCCAGGCGCTTCGCACTAAACAGTAGGGTTACCGGGTCATTGGCAATCTTCTGCATGCGCTCAGGGATCCCGTCAGCCATTACTGATGCTGCGTGATCAGCCGTGTCCATACCTACAACATCAAGCAGGTATGCCGGGCCCATCGGCCAGCCAAATTGTTTTTCCATCACTTTATCTACGGCAACGAAATCTGCACCGTCTAAAAGTAACTTAGAGAAACCAGCAAAGTAGGGGAAAAATACGCGGTTAACCAGGAAGCCCGGACAGTCGTTTACCACAATTGGCGTTTTACCCATTTGCAGTGTGGCAGCAACTACCGCAGCAATGGTGTCGTCAGTGGTTTTTTCACCGCGAATAATTTCTACCAATGGCATGCGATGCACTGGGTTGAAGAAGTGCATACCACAGAAGCGCTCTGGCTTTTTAAGGCTTTCCGCCAGTTGGTTAATCGAAATGGTAGAGGTGTTTGAACAGATGATCGCGTCTTCGCTAACATGTTGTTCGGTTTCCGCCAGTACAATGCTTTTAACCTTCGGGTTTTCTACAACAGCTTCAATAACTAAATCTGCATCTTTGATGGCGCTGTATTCAAGAGTAGGGGTAATAGCATTCAATGTCTTCGCCATGACTTCAGGCGTAACCTTACCACGCTGCATACCTTTGCCCAGGATCTTGGCGGCTTCTGATAACCCTAAATCCAGTGCTGGCTGAGCGATATCTTTCATCACTACTGGTGTGCCTTTAACTGCACTTTGGTATGCAATACCGCCGCCCATGATACCAGCACCCAGAACGGCATTCTGCTTGATGGCCTTGGTTGATGCCTTGGCCAGCTTTTTACCTTTGCCTTTTACCAATTGGTCTGCCAGGAAAATACCGATTTGCGCTTTGGCGGCGTCAGTTTTCGCCAGCTTAACAAATCCCTGATTTTCAAGAGCCAGCGCACCCGTGCGGTCAAGTACAGAAGCATTCTTAACGGTTTCTACCATCATATGCGGCGCAGGGTAGTGTTTACCTGCCTGAGCAGCTACAAACGCCTGTGCAGTAGAGAAGCTCATCATCGCTTCATTTTTGTTTAGCTTAAGTGGAGAGGTTTTCGCTGCGCGACGGGCCTGCCAGTTGATTTTGCCCGCTGCTGCATCGGCAACCATGCTGAATGCTGCACTTAGCAATTTGTCTGGTGCTACAACGGCGTCGACCGCACCTTCTTCAAGTGCTTGCTGACCTTTGCGATCTTTACCGGTTGTCATCCACTCCAGCGCATTATCTGAACCGATAATACGGGGTAAACGCACTGTGCCACCAAAGCCTGGCATCAGGCCCAGTTTAACTTCCGGTAAACCGATAGCCGCAGTCGTGTCAGCAACGCGCAGGTCGCAGGCCAGTGCCATTTCGCAGCCGCCGCCCAAAGCGAAGCCATTAATGGCGGCAATGGTAGGCACAGGAAGATCTTCAAAGCGATCGAAAACTTGCGAGGTTTTACTTACCCATTCCAGTACTTCTTCTTCTGGTTGGGCGAACATACCGGTAAATTCAGTGATGTCGGCACCTACGATAAAAGCAGGTTTTCCACTGCGAACAACGACACCCTTGATGTCGCTGTTGCCAGCAATGGCCTGGGTCGCTTCATCCAGCTCATTAATTGTTTGACGGTCAAATTTATTAACTGAGCCAGCTGCATCAAATACCAGTTCAGCAAAACCGTTATCTAACAGTTTTACCGTTAGATTTTGGCCTTCATAGATCATTATTGTCTCCTTTCCGCGAAACGCATGAAGTAAAATTGTAGGGAGGCGCGTACTAGTTATAGACCCTGATTCTTTCCAAAGCAGAGAAAAATTTCAACTATAATTCAAACAAGTGTTTCAATTTAACGGAGTATATGGTGGCAACTGGTTTAGTTTCAAGCTGTTACCGCGACATTTAATTTATTTATAGATATGTATAGCATCATCATCAGACACACTTTCAAAATAAATTCCCAACCCTGTATGCTGTGCATTGTCTACAATTTTAATGTGATTCAACGTTTATGCCCCTTGTGTAAGGGGAAGTCCATTATGATGGTGTAACAAGGGACGTAATATTCAATTCATTATTCGATGCAATGTCGAACAGTTTAGCCATGTAACGAGGGAATGGTTGTGCGTAATAGAAGGTGGCGCTACGTTTTAGTGTTCAGCTTGAAAGTGTTAAGCGGATTAGCCATGTTTGCTCATGCCGGGGATTCGCCAGACCCCAAATTGCTTGCTCAGCGCGAACAGTTTTTGCTATTGGAAAAAAACATTGAGGTTATGCAAAAGCGTGATCCCAAAGGATTAGATACTGAGTTAGCATCACTGAGTGATTACCCCCTCTTACCTTATCTGACACTGCAAACGCTGTCAGAACGATTAGCCAGTTTGCCGGTCTCAGACGTTGATCGCTTTTTTTCCCGTTATGCTGGTACTCCGCTGGAAACAACGTTGCGAAAGCGTTGGCTCACTGAGCTGGCCAAGCAGTCTTTAGGCAAGCAGTATATCGATGCTTATCAGCCTCACTTGGGCACTGTTTACACCTGTCATTATTTGAATTTTCAGTTAGCAGAAACCGAGAATCCAGCGTTTTGGCTGGAACAGGTTAACGATATCTGGTTATCGGGCCAATCTCGCCCGGATGAATGCGATCCTGTGTTTAAATTGTGGCGACGTGCCGGAATGATGACCATTGATATGGTCATGGCCAGGGCAGAGCTTGTGGCTAAAGAAGGCAATACTCAGTTACTGGGTTATCTGCAAAGCCGTTTACCCCAAACACATCATTATCTTATTGGCCTGTGGCGGCAAATTAAGCGCAATCCGGTAACGGTTACCCGGTATCCTAGTTTTCCACTCAAATACACAGAGTATGAATTGCCGGTAATTTATTATGGGATAACCCGATTGGCCTGGCAGGATCCCAACAAAGCGATTCGTGCTTTTTCGGTATGGCAGAAGAAAATCGAATTCAGCGAGCCACAGCTGCAACAAATCTATCGGGCCATTGCAATTAGCCTTGCCATTGATAACGACGAGAAAGCGATGGAATGGTTGGCTAAGGCCAATGTGCCAGCGGCTGATTCGGATGTGAGGCACTGGCATTTGGCCTATATGTTGCGTCAGCACGACTGGCAGGGCGCACTTGGCGTGATAGACAGTGCGCCAACTCAGGAGCAGGCCGATGAAGCGTTTCGTTACTGGCGTGCCAGAGGGATTGGTGAGCTTGATGCCAGTGCAGCGCAAAGTCAGTTGTTTGGTGAGCTGGCCAATGAACGAAATTACTACGGTTTTCTGGCTAGCGCCAGGCTGGCAAAGCAGCCAGATCTGGCCACGCAGCCATTAACGGTAAGCGATGCCTTGCTGGCTAAAGTGAGTTTATATCCTGCGGTGAAGCGCGCGAAAGAATGGTTTGAACTTAGCCGCTATGTTGAAGCCCGTCGGGAATGGTCTTATCTGAATAAAAAACTGAATAAAGACGAAAAGCAAGCTGCAACCATGCTGGCCAGTAACTGGGGATGGTACGATCAGGCTATCTTTGGATTTGCCCGCACCGGCCATTTTGATGATGTGGAACGCAGATTTCCATTGGCATTTGCCGATCAGTTTCAACAACAGGCATCGCAGCATAAGGTTGATCCTGCCATGGCCATGGCCATTGCCAGACGAGAAAGTTCATTTATGGTTGATGCCGTATCGCCGGCAGGAGCCCGTGGATTGATGCAACTAATGCCCGATACCGCGAATTACCTCACGTCCTCGCGGGTTGGCAGTAACACGCTGTTTGAACCCGATAAAAACGTGTCGCTGGGGATCCAGTATTTAAAATATCTCAATGACAAACTGGGAGAAAACCCGGTGTTGGTAACCGCATCTTACAATGCCGGCTGGCAACGAGTGATGCAATGGCTGCCCGCGGAAGGCGAACAACCTTTGGATGTGTGGATTGAAAACATTCCGTACCGGGAAACCCGACACTATGTTAAAGCGGTAATGGCCTATCGCTATATCTATCAGAAGCAACTTGGACAGTCTTCCGATTTGTTTGATACTTTGAGTCGCATGAAAGTGTCGGCAGACAGCCTGACTTTACCCTGATGGCGTGATAGTGTTAGCCGGTAAAACTATTCCAAAAAAAGAGGCACTATGACAGTTCAAGTTGACCGCTACGCGGCACATATCGAAACCTTGCAGGAACGCACCCGTCAGGCGATACAGCGGGAAGGGATCGACGGCCTGGTGATCCACTCCGGGCAAAGCAAACGATTGTTCCTCGACGACAATCACTATCCGTTTAAAGTCAATCCGCAGTTTAAAGCCTGGTTACCCGTAGTGGATAATCCAAACTGCTGGCTAGTGGTGAATGGTACCGATAAACCAAAACTGATATTTTACCGCCCACTGGACTTTTGGCATAAAGTGCCACCCGAGCCTGACGCATTCTGGACCGATTGTTTTGACATCATTATGCTTAAACAAGCTGACATGGTTGAGAAGCACTTACCTTTCGACAAATCGCGTTATGCCTATATCGGCGAGTATATTGAAGTAGCCCGGGCACTGGGATTCGACAACGTGAACCCAGACCGGGTATTACACTATTTGCACTACCACCGCTCCTTTAAAACCGACTATGAGCTTGCGTGTATGCGCGAGGCTAACCGAATTGCAGTGGGGGCACATAAGGCCGCTGAAGCTGCCTTCCTGGCCGGTGAGAGTGAGTTTGGGATCAATCTGGCATACAACGCTGCTGCGCGGCAAGGTGAGAACGATGTGCCTTACACCGGGATCGTTGCGCTAAACGAGCATGCCTCTATTCTGCATTACATGATTTACGACACGGTGGCACCCTCTGAGCATCGTTCGTTTCTAATCGATGCAGGGGCCAGTTGTCATGGCTACGCCGCCGATATTACCCGCACATATGCCCGGCAATCAGGTGCGTTTGCCGACCTTATTACAGAAGTGGATGCATTAACGGTTGCCCTGATTAATGAGCTGAAACCCGGTGTGCCTTATCCCGTATTGCAAACGAAAGCCCATGACGGTATTGGTCGTATCCTGCAACAGGCGGGTATAGTGAATCTGTCTGCTGAGGATTGTGTGGCAGAAGGGATCACGAAGACGTTTTTCCCACACGGAATTGGTCATTTCCTTGGCTTACAGGTCCACGATGTAAGTGGATTAGTGTCTGACGATCGCGGGACGCCATGTCCGGCACCTGAAGATCATCCGTTTTTGCGATGTACCCGCACCGTGGAAGCCCAACAGGTCTTTACGGTAGAACCTGGATTGTATTTTATTGATTCACTACTGGCTGATTTAAAAGCAAGTGAGCAGTCAAAGTTTATTAACTGGGATACCGTCGCCGCCTATAAACCATTCGGTGGTGTACGCATTGAAGATAACGTGATTGTGCACCGTGATCGCAACGAAAACATGACCCGTGAAGCAGGTCTGGAATAGGCCTGTTAATCATTCATGGCTGAGCCCGCACTGGTATCCCTGCTGTTAATTGCCCTGTGTGCTGGGCTTGCCATGCCTGCCGGGGCATTACTGGGATGTTATGAGCGGGTTTTTCCCGCCTGGTTAGACGAAGAGCTTCGGCATGGCATTCTGGCGATGGGGGCTGGCGCATTAATGTCAGCAGTTGCCCTGGTATTGGTGCCAGAAGGTATTCATGCTGTGAGCATTCCCGCTGCCAGTATAAGCTTTCTCGCCGGTTCGCTGGCATTCATGTGGGCGGATATCTGGCTGGCTAAACATCAGTTTTCGGCAAGTCAACTGGTGTCAATGTTAATTGACTTCATTCCCGAATCCGTTGCTCTTGGCACCGCAGCAGCTATTGGCAGCGGTAGTCTCTTGTTAGGTGTTCTCGTGGCTGTACAGAACTTTCCTGAAGGCTTTAACGCTTATCGCGAGTTAAAAGACCAGGGGCATTTCAGCAACCGTCGTATCATTGGTCTGTTTACGCTTATGGCGTTTAGTGGCCCTTTGATGGCGCTTATGGGGTTTTACTGGTTGGCAGACTATCCGGCCGTGGTGTCGTGCATTATGTTATTTGCCGCTGGTGGTATTCTGTATTCGCTATTACAGGATATAGCGCCGCAGGTGAAGATGGACAACCACTGGGCGCCACCGTTAGGTGGCGTACTGGGATTTATGATTGGTCTGCTGGGCTATATGTTAGAGCGGGGCGGTTAACTGTTTCTGTCTACCGCAATATGTGCCAGGGCAATTAATGCCTGCTTATAATCGCTTTCGGGGATTGCCGATAGCGCAGTAATGGCTTTGTCGGCTTCTTCATTTGCTTTCTGACGAGTGTAATCTAGCGCACCGGTTGATTTCATTACTGCCAGTATACGGTTTAAATGCGGTAAACCGTTGGCTTCTTCAATCGCTTCGCGGATCAGTGCCGCATCGTCTTCATTCGCGTGCCACATTGCATACAACAGTGGCAAGGTAGGCTTACCTTCGGCTAAATCGTCCCCGGCATTTTTACCCATGGCTTCGGCATCAGACTCATAATCCAGCAGGTCATCTGCTAACTGGAATGCTGTACCCAAATGCTTGCCGTAATCCTGCATGGCGCGCTCGATGGTGTCTGGCTGAGCTGTGATCACGGCAGCCAATTGCGTAGCAGCTTCAAACAAGCGTGCTGTTTTGCCGTAAATGACGTCGAAATAACTGGCTTCCGTCGTGTTGGGGTCGTTGCAATTCATTAATTGCTGCACTTCGCCCTGGGCAATACGGTTGGTAGAATCCGACAGAATTTCCATTACCCGCATACTGTTCAGACTTACCATCATTTGGAATGAGCGTGTGTACAGGAAGTCGCCAACCAGCACGCTGGCCTGATTACCAAATAGCGCGTTGGCGGTTTCTCTGCCGCGGCGCATGGTAGATTCGTCAACCACATCATCGTGTAATAGCGTAGCAGTGTGAATAAATTCAACAATAGCGGCAAGGGTATGATGCTGTTGAGACTGTATGTTGAGCGCGCGGGCTGCCAGCACGGTAAGCAGGGGCCTTAATCGTTTGCCGCCACTGTTCACAATGTAAAAGCCCAGTTGATTAATAAGGGCAACGTCTGAGTCAACCTGTTGCTGAATCAGTTTGTTGACTGCCTGCATATCAGATTCTGCAAGCGCCTTGATTTGCTCTGTATTCATAATGGTAAGTAGCCGTCCGGGACTCATCCTCAACTGGCAGCAGATTGTACATAAATAAACGCTCGTATCCAGTGAATAACGGGAATAATGCGCTTACTGGTGTGAATTATACCGTAAAACGTGTCACTAACCCCTTTTTAACATCATGGTAAACAACGATAAGACCATGGAGTCGATTAGCCGTTGTGTGTCTGTATTTAACCAGCGAAAAAGGCATAAAAATGTTTACCTTGATGTCAATAAATTAGCTGGCTAGCTTGTTGAAATACTGTATTATTCGCAGTCTGAATGGCCCGAAAAAAAACGTGTCTTATCATTAAAATCAACGGTTTTGAAACCTTTAAAACATTTAGCTCGAAAAATAATCTTTTTTTCGCATTTGTGGGGTTGTGATCGTTTAGTGATTCACGTACAATTCGCGCCCTGTTTTAGAAATGATGAAGCGCACATTGGCGCAGAGCGGAGAAAGTTATGTACGCGGTTTTCCAAAGTGGTGGTAAACAACACCGTGTGGCCGAAGGTCAGACCGTTCGTCTTGAGAAGATCGAAGTTGCTGCAGGTGAAACTGTAGAATTTGACAACGTATTAATGGTTAGCAATGGTGACGACGTTAAAATCGGCACACCATATGTAGCCGGTGGTAAAGTGACTGCTGAAGTGGTTACACACGGTCGTGGCGATAAAGTAAAAATCGTTAAGTTCCGTCGTCGTAAGCACTCGCGCAAGCAAGCGGGTCACCGTCAGTGGTTCACTGAAGTGAAAATCACTGGTATTAACGCATAATAGGAGCATAGACACATGGCACACAAAAAGGCTGGTGGTAGTACCAAAAACGGTCGTGATTCAGAAAGCAAACGCTTAGGTGTTAAGCGTTTCGGTGGTGAGTCTGTGTTAGCTGGCAACATTATTGTTAGACAACGCGGTACCAAATTCCACGCTGGTAACAACATGGGTATTGGTAAAGACCACACCCTGTTTGCTCTTGCTGACGGCAAAGTTAAGTTCGAAGTAAAAGGACCTAACAACCGTAAGTTCGTGAGCATTGTTGCTGAATAAGCGCAATCGTTGATCGATTTAAAAAACCCCGCGCTTGCGGGGTTTTTTGTTGTAAGGCTCAGCAGTTCGTTGAGATATGGCCTGGATAGGCGCCATTTAGTCCTATCGTGTAAAATGCAGTACAATTAACGTCTAGGGTTCGTTCCGGGGAAAAACATGAAATTTGTAGATGAAGCTGAAATTCGGGTGGAAGCTGGAGACGGTGGTAATGGCACCATCGGCTTTCGTCGCGAGAAATATGTTCCCAGAGGCGGCCCGGATGGTGGCGACGGTGGTGACGGCGGCAGTGTTTACCTGATGGCCGATGAAAACCTGAACACCCTGATCGACTACCGTTTTGAGCGCTTTCACCGCGCCGAACGGGGTCAAAACGGCCAGGGTGGCAATTGTAATGGCAAAGGCGGTAAAGATCTCGTCCTTAGCGTACCCGTTGGAACCCGAGCAACGGATGCTGACACTCTGGAAGTGTTGGGCGATCTCACCAAGCATGGTCAGAAAATGAAAGTGGCACAGGGCGGCTATCACGGATTAGGCAATGCGCGTTTTAAGAGCAGTGTTAACCGGGCGCCACGACAAAAGAGCGATGGCACACCAGGTGAAATTCGCAATCTTAAGTTAGAGCTAATGCTGTTGGCTGATGTGGGTTTACTTGGGTTGCCAAATGCCGGTAAATCTACGTTCATTCGCTCCGTGTCTGCGGCTAAACCTAAAGTGGCCGATTATCCATTTACCACCTTGGTACCCAACTTAGGTGTTGTGCGCCAGGATTCTCAGCGCAGCTTTGTTATTGCCGATATTCCCGGCTTAATTGAGGGCGCAGCAGAAGGCGCGGGTTTGGGAATTCGCTTCCTTAAGCACCTTGAGCGCTGCCGTGTTTTGCTGCATCTGGTCGATTTAATGCCTGCCGATCAGTCTGATCCGGTGGAAAACGCCAGAACAATTATTCATGAACTGGAGAAATACAGTCCTAAGTTGGCAGCGAAGCCACGCTGGTTAGTCTTTAACAAAATTGATTTGTTGTTGGAAGAAGAAGCTGACGCGCTGTGTAATGACATTAAGGATGCGCTCGAATGGGATGGTCCAACGTACCAGATTTCTGCTTTTCAGCGCCTGAATCTCGACCCATTGTGTTACGACATCATGAATTACCTGGAAAATCTGCCTGCCGACGTTGAAGCAGAAGATGAAAGGAAGAACGTTGAGTTTTCTTGGGATACGCACCGTAAAGTCCCCACTGATGATTTTGATTTTGACGACGATGACTGGGATGACGAAGACGACGACGATGATCATGACGTCGAGGTTATATACCGTAAATAAAGGTAAGGGCGGGGTATGGCAGAGGTAAAAATAGCAATGATTGCGGCTATGGCGAATGATCGGGTGATTGGTGCCGATAACGCTATGCCCTGGCATCTGCCAGCAGATCTGGCCCATTTTAAACGCGTTACACTGGGCAAGCCTGTCATCATGGGGCGTAAAACCTATGAGTCAATTGGCAGAGCGCTTCCCGGGCGTTTGAACATTGTGATCACCCGAGATAGCGGCTACGCATTGACCGACGCAACGGTAGTAACCAGTCCTGACGCCGCTCTGGCGCTTGCATCTGAACAGGATACTCAGGAAGTGATGATTATTGGTGGTGGCAATATTTACCAGCAATTTTTATCAATGGCTGACACCTTGTACCTTACCTTTATTGATTTGGATGTGGCTGGCGATACCCGCTTTCCCGATTATCACGAAAGTGGTGAATGGGCATTGGCAGACGAGCAGAGCATGCAGCCTGACGAAAAGAACCCCTATTCGTACCGCTTTGTAAAATTAGTCCGATTGAAGTAACGTTACTCTGCCGTATTCCTCTTTGTTCTCTACACGATTGCGTAACACCTGGTTACGCAGTGTATTCTGAAACGGGGATCTCAATAATAAATCGCGCGCCATCCGTGTAAGTCGGATCAAAGTACAAGTCACCCTGTAACTTGTTTTGCGCTAATTCTTTAGCTATCGACATACCCAGTCCGCTACCGTCCTCGCCTCGTCGTGTTGTAAAGAACTGTTGGAAAATCAATGGCTGATGGGCTTTAGGAATGCCAACACCGTTGTCGCTATAGATCACCTTGAGGACGCTTCGCTCGCTGTCATAGTCACTCGACACACTGACAACCGGTGACTCAATCCCCTGAAAAGCGTGCTTTACAGAATTAAAAAATAAATTGGTCATGATTTGCGATAAGGCACCAGGTACATTCTCGGTGATGGCTGCTTGAGGCAGCGCAAGACGTAGTTTGATCCCATGGCGTTTTAATTCTGGCCCTAGACTGGTGGCAAGCCCTTTGATCCGTTCTGATATATTAAATTTGATCGTATCCTGCGCAGCCTGGTCAACGGCCGTTTTCTTAAACCCGTTTACCAATTCAACCGCCCGGTGAATGTTAAAATCCAGTAAGGTACAGACCTCGGCACAGCTTGCCATAAAGTCCTTGAACGATGTTTCTGTGAGTGTGCCACTAATAAATTGATCGTTGAGAGCGTTTACCTCGTCAGTTAGGTGCGACAAGCCGGTAACGGCAACACCCAACGGGGTATTTATCTCGTGTGTTACCGATGCAACAATGCCGCCTAGCATGGCCAGTTGCTCGGTTTTAACCACCTGTTGCTTCATATCCTTAAGTAATTTGAGGTAATCCTGATTTTGACGTGCAATCGCGCAATGTAAGAACACACGCGCCAGCTTTTGCAGGGGCAGCAGATCAAAGTTATTCGGCAGTCCAGGTTCGCAAACCAGTAAACACAGGATGTCAGTATTGTGATCAGATACCAGTGTAGTGCTGCCTTTTGTTTTAAACAGCAGATGATTCTGTAGCACTTCACCATTGGGTAAATCACTGTTTCGGCCAACATGGGTTACCGACTGGTCGCGCACTAATTGAGCAAACTCCGGTGCTAACGACAGTGGCAGCAGGGTATCGCGATAACAATTCTCGTTGGTGTCGCGATAAACGGGTTGCAAAGAGGCGTCTAAGCGACCAAGCCACATACCAAAAGCCGTTGTGCCCGCAGCATCGGTAATGATGTCGGCAATGATTTTGGCACAGTGGACTGTTTCTCCCATTTTAACTTCAGGGCTGAGCGCCAACTCTACAATACGGGATTGAACATCCATTATTCTTCTCCTGCGTCGGGGAATGCCTCTCTGATTTGCCAAAATTCATCGAAGTTATTGAGCAGAATATCAACCAGCCGAGGTTCAAAGTGCTTCCCACGCTCCTCGATTAATATTGCTTTAATCCTGTCAGTGGTCCAGGGCTCCTTATAGCATCGGCGAGAACCCAGGGCATCAAACACGTCAGCCAGCGCAGTGATTCGACCTGCGAGCGGTATAGCTTCACCTGCCAGACGATTAGGGTAGCCTTGTCCATCCCATCGCTCGTGGTGGGTACGACATATCTCCGCCGCAATTTTAAGGATGGGCTTTTTCGAATTACGCAATATTTCGTAGCCGATTTGTGCGTGGGTTTTCATTTGTTCCCATTCTTCCGGTTCCAATTTTCCCGGCTTGTGTAAAATGCCGTCCGGTATGGCTACTTTTCCCAAATCATGAAGCGGCGCACCGCGTTTAATCAGCAGTGATTCGTGTTCGTTTAATCCATAGAGGGAGGCGAGTTTATAGCTGATAAGCGACACGCGCTTAACGTGAGCACCCGTTTCCTTACTACGCATTTCCACTGCGTCACCCAGTAAATAAACCAGCTCGCGCTGTGTTTCTATTACGTCTTCACTCATCAGCAGATTGTCGTAAGCCAGCGCAACATTGATACAGTAAATCTCTAAAAACTCTTGCTGGCTGCTGGATAGCTCCCCTTGAGTGTCTATATACAGCAGGTTCTCGTTACCTTTGTCGGTTTGTAG
>NZ_JBLBUE010000093.1:0-13889 GCF_047290655.1 Alteromonas sp. AMM-1
AGCGAACATTATATTTATCCGATGTGCGCGGCGATTTGGTCTGCTAGTCTGGAACAGACTAAGGCCTTTCCACTGGCGTTTTTTTTAAAGTTCTTTAATAACCATGGTTTGCTGAATATTACAGACCGTCCGCAGTGGCACACCATAAAAGGCGGCTCAAGAGCATACATTGAGCCGCTCACCCGAAGCTTCGCCGACCGCATTAAATTAAACAGCCCGGTCAAGTCAGTTACTCGCACAGACCAAGGTTTAGTTGTCACTATTGAAAACGGCGAATCCGGCATCTTCGATGAAGTTGTGTTTGCCTGCCACAGCGACCAGGCGTTACGTATGCTTGCTGAACCATCGGACGCCCAAAAAGCGGTACTTGGCGCTATTCCCTATGCCGAAAACGATGTGGTGCTGCACACAGACACCAAACAACTTCCCGATCGCCAATTGGCGTGGGCTAGCTGGAACTACCGGTTAACCGGTTCAGCCGATGAGCAGGTCCGCCCTGCTGCGGTAACCTATAACATGAATATTCTGCAGCGTTTAATTACGCCGGAGACCTTTTGTGTCAGTTTGAACTCGCCCGCAATTAACCAGCAAAAGGTGTTGGGTGAATACCGCTACGCCCATCCACAATTCAGTGAGGCCATGGTTGCTGCACAGAGTAAACGCCATACTATCTGCGGCGTTGATCACGTGCACTTTTGCGGGGCATACTGGTACAACGGATTTCACGAGGACGGCGTGCGCTCAGCGATCGACGTTTGCAAACGATTTGGCGAGGAATTGTAATGGAAAGCGCCTTGTATACCGGGAAGGTATTACATCAACGCTTTACGCCCACACAACACGCGTTTTCCTATGGAATTGCCATGATGTGGTTACAGTTGGACGAAGTGAATCAACTGACCCATACTGTGAAAGGGTTTTCAAATTGCCGTCGTGCAGCATTTGAGTTTCGCCGAAGCGATTACCTTGGTGATCCAACTCTGCCACTTAAGCAAGCGGTGCTACATCGCATCAATGAACTGCATGATGAGCCCGATCTGTTAAGTGGCGATATTTTTTTATTAGGCCAGGCCAGACATTTTGGTTTGTACTTTAGCCCGGTTAACTTTTACTTTTTACGCAACAGGCAAACAGGGACATTCACACATATGCTTGCAGAAGTAAGCAATACGCCATGGAATGAACGGCACCACTATCTGGTAGACCTTGCAGTACAGGCCGATACAGTAAAAGCCTTTCATGTATCGCCATTTAACCCAATCGACATGGTGTATCGCTGGCACATTCAACAGCCATCCGAGTCGTTCTCTGTTGGGTTAAGTTGCTATAAAGGCAACAAACATTTCACCGCCATGATGCATTTAGTGCATCAGCCATTGAACTCAAATTCAATTTTGAACGTAATCAAATCTATACCGAATATGACACTCAGAACTGTCGTCGGAATCTACTGGCAAGCTGCTAAACTATGGATAAAGCGTACGCCAGTATATTCATATCCGATAAATAGTCAGGAATAAACCATGGCCAACAGTGAATCAGCTCTTTACCCAACACTTTCGTTTTCATCGTTCGATAAAACATGTCGTCAAATATTTATTTCTTTAATGCAAACTCTGCCGGAGGGCTATCTTGTTATTAAAGAAAACGACGTGGTTATTGCTCAGTGCGGAAACAGCAGCAGCGATTTGCACGCAGAAGTGAATATACATTCGCCAAAAACATACAAAAAGTTACTGTTTGGCGGCAGCGTTGCTTCGGGTGAAACCTACACAGATGGCATGTGGAGCAGTCCGGAGTTAACCAATGTTATTCGGTTGTTTGCCCGCAACCTGCCCACCCTGGACCGCTGGGAATCCCGTTTCAGCTGGTTAACATTTCCATTGGACAAAATCATGCATTTGAAACGTCGGAATACGCATGATCAGGCTAAAAAGAATATTGCAGCGCACTACGATCTGGGTAATACACTCTATACTCATTTCCTTGACGAAAGCATGATGTATTCATCAGCTATTTACCCAGACCCCAATGCGTCGCTCGCCCAAGCGCAGCAGCACAAATTAAAAACCATCTGCGACAAATTACAACTTACTGAATCTGACCATCTTATTGAAATCGGTACCGGTTGGGGTGGTCTGGCCGTGTTTGCGGCCAAACACTACGGCTGTAAGGTAACCACCACGACTATTTCTGAGGAACAATACGCTTATGCCACTGAATGGGTAAAAAGAGAAGGCCTTGAGCGTCAGGTTACGCTATTGAAAAAAGACTACCGTCTGTTGGAAGGGACATATTCCAAACTGGTATCGATTGAAATGATTGAAGCGGTGGGCAAACCTTACTTAAACCAGTTTTTCAGCAAATGCGCCAGTTTGCTCAAACCTGATGGGTTGATGTTACTGCAATCCATCATCATTGATGACCGTCGGTACGACACCTACCAAAAAGGCGTGGATTTTATACAGAAGCACATCTTTCCTGGTGGCTTTCTGCCCTCACAATTGACTCTGAACGATCACATTAAACGCGCCAGTGACTTGTCTATTAGGGACTTACACGACATTGGTCTGGATTACGCGGCAACGCTCAGAGACTGGTTTGAGGCGTTTAGTGCTGCCCGGCCAGCGCTGGCTAAGCACGGCTATGATGACCGCTTTGCCCGGATGTGGGAGTATTACCTGAAATACTGCGAAGGCGGCTTTCTCGAACGCACCATCAGCACCGTGCAGTTGGTGTTAAGCAAACCCCGCTTTGAAGCACAAATGGCCCGTTAATGGGCCATTTTGTTTTTAAACAAAGGAGTGAACGAGGTTAACCGTCAGCCTGTTCAAGCACTGATATAGGCTTAGAACGAATGGGCTCACCCTGATTGATATTGATCTCAACCCGGCGATTGCGCGCTCGTTCTTCGGCGTTGGTTGGCTGTTCTACCAAAGGCTGTGTAGACGCCTTACCCACCACTGACATTCTCGATTCATCAAACCCCGATGCTAACCGAATTTCTTCTGCCACCGCCACCGCACGCTGAGCAGACAGATCCCAGTTAGAACGGTACAATTCATTTGAAATCTGCTGGCTGTCACTGTGCCCGGACACTTCAATCTGACCCGGCATGTCTGCCAGTATCTCGCCTATTTTTCGAATAATAGGTTTAAACTGCGGTTGCAGGAAAGCAGACCCAGCAGAAAAAGAGCCGTTTTCGCGAATCCGAATAGTGATTTGTTGCCCAAGGGATTCCATTTCAATAGAGCCATCCAGAATTTGCTTCTGTAATTGCTGGGCCACTTTCTTCATCATTTCAGCAATTTGTTCCTGGTTTGCCGCTTGCTGTGTAGACGCAGATTGATCAGTAGACGTTTGCTGAGACTGACCACCGCGCTGGGTACCACGCTGCTTCTGCCGGCCACCGGCGGAATCTTCGTCCCCCGCCTGAAACTCCAGCATTTGTTGGGTCATATCGATGGTTTGCTGCTGAATGGTATCGATGGGCGTGGGATCGTGGCGGCCAGGACGAAACTCCATGGCAATCACGCTGGTACCTTTCGGAATATCTTTTACTTCGATTTTATTCTGTACACCAAAGGCAAATTTCATCGAGCCAGCAATTTGCTTGAATTTGAGTACATCCATTTCAGAAAAGGCAAGCAGCAGCACGAAAAAGCACATCAACAGCGACATCAGATCCGCAAAGGTACCCATCCAGGCAGGAAGGCCCGGGGGTGGACATTTAGGACATTCTTCTGCCATATCGGTTACTCTTCCTCGCCACCAGCATTGCGCTTACTCGCCGCCAGATAGTTTTTCAGAATCCCTTCAATGACGCGCGGATTCTGACCGTCCGCAATCCCTACAATGCCATCAAGGATAAGAGACTGATTCAGCTTCTCTTCACCCAGCCGGTTAGTTAACTTGGCGGCAATGGGCAAACAAATAACGTTTGCCAAGAATGCACCATACAGTGTTGTTAGCAAGGCTACCGCCATCGCGGGGCCGATAGCTTTAGGATCATCCATGTTAGACAACATGGCTACCAGTCCAATCAGGGTTCCGATCATGCCCATTGCCGGCGCAATATCGCCCAGGCCCTTAAATATCGATACCCCAAATTCGTGGCGTTCTGTGGTCATGGAGATATCTTTTGCCAGCGTTTCACGTACCACGTCGATGTCGTGACCATCCACCAGCATGTCCACGCCTTTTTGCATAAATGGATTGGCAATTTCTGCTTCTTCTAAAGCAAGGAATCCCCCTTTACGCGCGGCATCAGCCATTTCCACCACTTTTTCGATAAGCTCTTCCGGCGTATCAATCTTAAACATAAACGCTTTGGCTGCAATTTTACCTGCGCCAAAAAATTGCCCCAGCGTAAACTGAGACATAACAACAAACAAACTACCGCAAAATACGATCAGTACAGACGGAACATCCGCGAACATGCTGAGGTCGCCCCCGAGGATCATGGCCATTACGATAAAGCCAATACCACCTAACATGCCGATTAAGGTTGCTAAATCCACTTGTATCCCTCAATTCACTTTTTGTGTTTGATGCGTTTTGTTATGGGTAACTATAGCTGCAAAACGTTGCAGCAGCATGTCGGTTTGGGAAATTTAATCTGCCACCGGCATGAACGCTATGTAATTGGTTTTCAGTCATTCTATCGGCAGATAAAAAATTTTCTACACCAGAAATTCGTTGTTTGCGATTACCGTGAGAATTATGTCGGGAAATTACAGACAGGTTGCATCAATGCAAAATATCACCAGCGTGACTGCAAACTATTTGACCCGTATGCGCCCCTCGGTTAATGTGCCCTCTTTATTTGGCAACAGAGAGATAACCGTGAGCGACAAAGCCTCCGATACGTCCCCGACATTTGAGCAATCCTTGTCTGAGCTTGAACAAATTGTCAGCGAAATGGAACGTGGCGATTTGCCTCTGCACGAAGCACTTAAGAAATTTGAACGCGGTGTCGCTTTGTCGCGTTTGAGCCAACAAGCGCTGTCCGAAGCCGAACAAAAGGTAAAAATCCTTACTGAACAAGGTAATACTGCGACGTTGCAGGATTTCAACCCAGACGACGAGCTGTAATATGTCGCTCCACGCAATTCAAACCACTGTTCGTCAGCAGGTAGACGAAGCCTTATCGGGGCTCATTCATGCGCTGCCTGGTCATGCCCCTGAATTAAAAGCGGCTATGCTGTACGCGCTTACCGTTGGCGGCAAGCGTATGCGCCCGTTATTGGTGCATTTAACCGGCAATATGCTGGATTTGCCCCGCACAGACCAACTTACCATCAGTATGGCTATTGAGTGCGTTCACGCTTATTCGCTGGTACACGACGACCTGCCAGCCATGGACGACGACGACTTGCGACGGGGGCAACCTACCTGCCATATCAAATTTAATGAGGCGACGGCCATACTAGCGGGTGATGCCCTGCAAACTCTGGCATTCAGTATATTGGCTGAACAACCTCTCAGCCGCTATGGCGATAAAAAACGCGCTACGCTCATTGCCAGCCTTGCCAAAGCGTCAGGTTATCTGGGTATGTGTGGCGGCCAGGCAATAGATTTAGCGTCCACCGGCCACACCATTACCCTTGATCAACTAAAGCAGTTACACCGTTTAAAAACCGGCGCGTTGCTAACCGCTTGCGTAGACATGGCATGCAAAGCCAGTGAAGCCATTACACCTGATAGTCATCGCTTGCTGTGTGAATTTGCAGAATTGATAGGTTTGGCATTTCAGGTACAGGACGATATTTTAGACCTGACCGCCAGCACTGAAACATTGGGAAAACCCAACGGTTCTGATGTTGCACTGGGCAAAAATACCTTCCCGTCGTTATTGGGATTGGAGCCATCGAGGCAAGAATTGGCAAAATTGCACCAACAGGCGCTTCAAGCCTTGGACGCTTTGCCCTACAATACAGACTACTTAGTGGCGTTTACCGATTTAATGGTTAATCGCGACCATTAATCCGCCAGACAGATACAGTATAAATATAACCAGAATGACTTTAGATTTAGCGCACTATCCTACTTTGGCCCAGGCCCGTTCACCGGACGCACTTCGCAAGCTCCCTCAAGACAAGCTGCGAGCCCTTTCCGATGAACTACGTCAGTACTTACTTACCTGTGTAAGTCAGTCAAGTGGTCACTTTGCATCGGGACTTGGCACGGTAGAATTAACCGTTGCACTGCACTACGTATACAACACCCCGTTCGACCGTTTGATCTGGGATGTGGGCCACCAGGCTTATCCCCACAAAATTTTAACTGGTCGCGCCGAGCAGATGGCTACCATCCGCAAGAAAGACGGTCTGCATCCCTTCCCCTGGCCTCCGGAAAGTGACTTCGACACTTTTGCCGTGGGTCACTCCTCTACGTCTATCAGTGCCGCTTTAGGCATGGCCATTGCTGCCGAGAAGGAAAACCAGGGGCGCAAAGTGGTTGCTGTAATTGGCGATGGGGCGATGACCGCAGGCATGGCATTTGAGGCTATGAACCACGCTGGTGACATCAGCAAGGACATGGTTGTGGTGTTAAACGACAACGAGATGTCGATCTCTGAAAACGTTGGTGCGTTAAATAGCCACCTAGCCCGCCTGTTAACCGGTAATTTGTTTAACAGTATTCGCGACGGCGGTAAAAAACTGCTCAGCAACGTGCCGCCCATCAAAGAATTCGCCAGCCGTGCTGAAGAACATATCAAAGGTATGGTAGTCCCCGGGACGATTTTTGAAGAGTTAGGCTTTAACTATATTGGACCGATTGATGGCCACGACATCAATGGTGTAGTAGACACACTACGCAACATGCGCCGCTTCAAAGGCCCACAGTTGCTGCATGTCGTTACCAAAAAAGGCAAGGGTTACCCCGAAGCTGAAAAAGACCCAATCAAATTCCACGCTGTGCCTAAATTTAATCCAGCCGATCAGGCTCTGCCAAAGTCTGCTGCGTCAAAGCCCTCGTATTCCGCTATTTTTGGCGAGTGGTTGTGCGACATGGCAAAAGCCGATCCCAAGTTAATGGCAATTACTCCTGCCATGCGCGAAGGTTCAGGCATGGTGGCGTTTTCTCAGCGCTTCCCTGAGCAGTATTTCGATGTGGCAATAGCTGAACAACACGCGGTGACACTTGGCGCAGGCATGGCGAAAGAAGGGTTAAATGCCGTTGTAGCTATTTATTCAACCTTTTTGCAGCGTGCTTATGACCAGTTGATCCACGACGTAGCGTTGCAGAATCTACCCGTGTTGTTTGCCATTGACCGCGCAGGTGTTGTCGGCGCTGATGGCCCAACGCACCAAGGGGCGTTTGATATTGCCTTCCTGCGTTGTATTCCCAATATGATTATTATGACGCCAGGCGACGAAAACGAATGCCGCCAAATGCTGTATACCGGACATATTGCCAAGCAACCCGCAGCGGTTCGCTATCCTCGTGGTGCCGGTAAAGGCATTACACCTGAATCCGTAATGACCGCACTGCCAATTGGTAAAGGTCGAACAATGCGTGAAGGCAAGCGTGTAGCACTGCTTAATTTTGGTACACTGCTCCCTTATGCGGAAAAGGCGGCAGAAGCGCTGGATGCGACACTCATCGATATGCGTTTCGTGAAACCACTGGACACTGAAATTCTGGATACGCTGCAACAAGATCATGATCTGTTCGTAAGCATAGAGGACGGCTGCATTATGGGTGGTGCTGGCAGTGCAGTTGCAGAATATGTACTGCAAAAACAATACAGTACCAAATTGCTGCAAATTGGTTTACCCGACAACTTTATTTTGCAAGGCACACAGGAAGAAATGTATGCCGAGTTGGGTATTGATGATGCCGGTATCGTTAAGCAGGTAAAGGCATTCACACAAGCCTGAACCACACAACACCATTATGCTAAAGGGTATGTGTAGTCACGTACCCTTTTTTATTGCCTTGTTTTATTGGTATAATTGGTTTGGTTGTCAAATGAAAAAAGACAAATCTGATTTAATGCGCATTGGCCAGCTTGCCTCATTGACGGGTTTGAGTACGTCTAAAATCCGCTTTTACGAAGATACGGGGCTACTCATACCGGCAAAACGCACCGCCGCAGGTTACAGGTTATACAACCAAGCCGCGCTGTTAGTATTGGATCTCATCCAACGAGGCCAGCAAGCCGGATTTGGCTTAAAGGACATGAAAGCCCTGTTACCCGATGAACAGGGAAAATGGCAAAAAGCATCACTTATCGCTGCGCTTGAAAGCAAAATACAGGATATAGACGCCTTGCAGACCACCCTGGCGGCTAACAGGCAGCGTCTTGAATCAGCGCTGAATCATATTGTAAATCAACCAGATGATACAGACTGTACAGACAATGCCAGATCCGTGGTTGAACAATCGCTTAAATAATGTAAGAACTGGCTTGACCTTCAAGTTAACTTTAAGCTTACAGTAATCTCAAGATCACTAACCAAACTGTCGTGCAATCCGTTCGCACAGTCACAATAAGATACCTATGACGCTGTTTACGCCACTTACACTGCCCAACGGCACCCTGTTACCCAATCGCATTGCTAAGGCGGCAATGGAAGAGAATTTAGCTTCATTCGACAATGCCCCGTCCCAGGCATTGTTCACCCTGTATGACACCTGGGCAAAAGGCGGCGCAGGACTGATTATTTCAGGGAACGTAATGATTGAGCGCAGGGCCATGACCGGCCCAGGCGGTGTAGTGCTGGATAACCTATCTAATCTGACCCTGTTTAAACACTGGGCCCAAATTGCACAATCGAACGGTGCTCAATGCTGGCTACAACTGAATCATCCGGGCAGGCAAATGCCAAACGACATGGGGCAGACCACTTATGCCCCTTCAGCCGTTGCGCTGGATTTAGGCAAATTTTCCAACCGCTTCAGTGTTCCACAGGCCATGACCGACGCGCATATAGAAACGGTAATTCAACAGTTTGCTCACTCTGCAAAACTAGCGGAAGACGCCGGATTCAGTGGTGTACAGATCCACGCTGCACACGGTTATCTGCTGAGCCAGTTTTTGTCACCACTCACTAACAAACGAACCGATCAGTGGGGTGGCAGTATCAGTAACCGTGCCCGGCTATTACTGCTCGTAATACAAGCGGTAAAAGCCGTTGTACGTGCCGGCTTTGCCGTTTCGGTAAAACTAAATTCGGCAGATTTTCAGCGCGGCGGCTTTTCCAGCGACGATGCAACCGCCGTAGTGCAGATGTTAAATACCGAGAGAATTGATTTACTGGAGCTTTCCGGTGGCAGTTATGAAGCCCCTGCCATGCAGGGAGAAGCGCGAGACGGAAGCACACTGGCCAGAGAAGCCTACTTCCTGGAATTTGCAAAAGCACTCCAACAACACGCCACTATGCCGGTAATGGTAACCGGAGGAATTCGGCGAAAAGCCGTTGCGGAACAGGTGTTATCCAGTGGCATTGATATGGTGGGTATTGCTACTGCACTGGCAATAGAGCCTGCCCTGGCGACTGTCTGGCAACAAAATGAAACTACCTCCCCAGCACTGCCTGTAATCCGCTGGAAATCCAAGCCAATGGCGTCACTGGCCACGATGGCAATGGTGAAATATCAGCTTTCCCGGCTGAGCAGAGGTAAGCCGAGCCAACAGAGGGTATCACCGATTTGGGCACTGCTACTCCAACAATTCAATAATTGGCAGCGCACACGCCGTTATCGCCTGGCAATGCAAGACACGCAGAAGGGAAAATAAAGGTTCTAAAGGGATCAGGCTGTGCCAGTTAACCACAACAATCCGTGCAGACAGGCACACGCCATCAGGCCTGCAATGATGTCGTCGAGCATGATGCCCAGTCCGCCACTCAGGTGTTTGTCGATGGGCCCGATTGGCCAGGGTTTCAGAATGTCAAATACTCGAAACAGCACAAACCCCACCAACAATGTGGAAACGGATAAAGGTACCCACATAAACGTTAGCAGAATACCGGCCACTTCGTCCCAAACAATCGAACCATGATCGTGTACCTGCATATCTACTGCGGTTTTACCGCAAAGATAGATACCCGCCACACTGGCTAATACAGCAGCGATGAACAGCGCATAACCAGGCATGAATAAAAACGGGATCAACAGGGGCATGGCAGCCAGAGAGCCAAAGGTGCCAGGCATAAGCGGGATCAGGCCACTGCCAAATCCAAGCGCCAGAAAATGGACCGGATTTTTAAGCGAAACGCGTTGCCTAAGCTGCTTATCCATGATCAAACTGATGTTCGTAGCCGGCTTTTTCAGGCAGAGAATAACGCTCGTCGTATAAGCGTAAATCGAGCTGGCCGGCATGACCAGTGATTTGGCCGATACACGTCGCCTTTACATTAGCATTGGCCAGCGACGTTTCCAAATTGCCACGCTGTTCTTCATTAACCGTGAATATCAGCTCGTAATCATCGCCTGCGGTAAGTGCATAGCGATAAGCGGCCTGAGCACCGACGGATTCAAATAACGCAGGGGAAACAGGTAGTCTGTCAACATGAATGGTCGCCCCACAGTTTGAAGCCGTGAGGATATGTTTTAGATCAGAAACCAACCCATCCGATACGTCTATACATGCATTGGCGGTGCGACGAAGGGCCGTACCGGCCATTACCCGTGGCGTGGGAAAATAATGGCGGTTAACCAAGTAGTCACGGTGGCGTGCAGGCACAGTTATGGTGTTTTTCAGGATATCGAGACCGGCTCCCGCGTCACCAAGGCACCCGGTAGCATAAATCCAGTCGCCGGGTTTAGCGCGGCTGCGTCGTAACTCATTGTTTGGTGGTATGAAGCCTTGTGCGGTGATCGTCATGGCCATTGGGCCTGCAACAGTATCACCGCCAATTAACTGCACAGAATAGTACTCTGTTAGCTCGTAAAGTCCGCGGGCGAACTCTTCAAGCCAGGCTTCATCGCAATGTGGTAACGATAATGACAAGCTGATCCATGCAGGCTCAGCACCCATGGCAGCAAGATCACTCAGGTTCACCGCAACTGCTTTATAGGCAACCGAACGCGCTGGTGCATCTGTTAAAAAATGCACACCCGCAATGAGTGTATCGGTAGTAACAGCGAGATGCTGGTTTTCAGGTACTTTAGTTACGGCACAATCGTCGCCAATACCTACCAACACATCTTTGCGCGTGTGACCACCTTGCGCAAAGTACCGCTTTATGAGATCAAATTCTTTCACAATTGTCGATGCAATATCTTAAGTGAATCACGATCAAGCATGACTTAGCAAGAAACTAACTGCTAGCCACGCTCGTGAGGACGCAAAGAGCGTACAGCCTTGTCGAGGGCGCCGTTAACAAATTTGTGGCTTTCTTCTGCACCGAACGCTTTGGCAAGCTCAATCGCTTCGTTTATAACAACTTTGTATGGGACATCAATCTGCTGAGTTAGTTCAAAGGTTGCCAAACGCAAAATGGCTTTTTCAATCGGGTCGAGTTCTTCGGGTAATCGGCCAAGATAGGGACGAATTTTTTCGTCCAGCTCAGCCGCATTTTTAACAACACCACGCAGTAATGTCTGAAAAAAGCTCATATCCACTTTTTTCATGTCATTACTGGTAGCGAGCGCAAGCTCAACCTGTTCTACAGCGTTGCCGCTCATTTGCCAGGAATAGACACCCTGGAGTGCCAGTTCACGGGCGCGACGGCGAGGAGATACTTTCACAAATCGCCCCTTTACGCTAAATCGTCAAGCGCTGACATGACATTGACCATTTCCAATGCGCCAAGTGCAGCCTCAGAACCCTTGTTACCCGCCTTGGTACCAGAACGTTCAATTGCTTGTTCAATAGAATCTGTGGTGATCACACCAAACGAAACCGGAATGCCGTACTCTAACGACACCTGAGCCAGGCCCTTGTTACATTCGCCAGCAACGAAATCAAAATGTGGCGTACCACCGCGGATCACCGCGCCAATGGCAATGATGGCATCAAATTTCTTGGATGCAGCCAGTTTTTTAGCGGCAACAGGTAATTCATAGGCACCCGGAACACGTACCAGGGTCACATCATCATCGCTGACTTCACCGTGACGCTCAAGCGTATCAAGCGCACCTTCAAGTAAGCTTTCTACAACAAAACTGTTAAAACGTGACACAACAATGGCAAATTTTTTACCGGTTGCGCGAATATTACCTTCGATTACCTGCATAGCCCCAATCCCGTAAGAATCCCGTAAGAAAAACGGCGCGAAGTATACCACAACAGCGCCAAAACCCAATCGTTAGTCGTGAATATACTCAACAACTTCCAATCCGAAGCCTGACAAGGCGTGATATTTGATTGGCTTGCTCAGTAAACGCATTTTCTGCACGCCCATGGCGGCCAATATTTGACTGCCGACACCCACGGTACGCGAAGAACCCTGCCAGTTTTTACCTACCGGTTGTTCACCGCGATCTTCTGCGGCAAAACGCTTAAGCTGTGCCTCCAGATCTTCTTCCTTACCTAATAGCACCAAAATACCGCCTTCATCGGCAATTTGTTTCATGGCGTCCGGCAGCGCCATAGAGCGTGAAATGCCGCGCTTTGAACCCAGAAGATCGCTTAGCGTATTATGCAAATGCACACGCACCAGAGTTGGTGTGTCGGCTGACACATCGCCTTTTTTCAACGCGAAGTGCAATTGATTGTCGATGACATCTTTAAAGGTGTGTAATTCAAACTCACCAAATTGGGTAGGCAGCTTACAGGTAGCGACTTTCTCGATCGTCGTTTCGTTTAAGTTACGATACTCAATTAAATCGGCAATGGTGCCAATTTTTAAGCCATGCTCCTCGGCAAATTTTTCCAGCTGTGGACGGCGCGCCATGCTGCCATCGTCATTCAGGATCTCAACGATCACCGCAGCAGGTTCACAGCCAGCGAGTCTGGCCAGGTCAACGCCCGCTTCGGTATGACCGGCGCGATTAAGCACTCCGCCTTCTTTAGCAATAAGTGGAAAGATGTGTCCGGGTTGCACAATGTCAGTAGCCTGCGCATTTTTAGCAACAGCCGCCAGAATAGTTGTCGCGCGATCCGCAGCTGAGATCCCGGTGGTGACACCTTCTGCCGCTTCAATAGATACGGTGAAATTGGTAGAAAACTGCGCTTCGTTTTTATCTACCATAAGCGGTAATTTTAACCGCTTGCAGCGCTCTGCTGTCATGGGTAAACACACAAGACCACGAGCGTGCTTAACCATAAAGTTAATGGCCGCCGGTGTAACGTGCTCTGCCGCCATGATTAAATCGCCTTCATTTTCGCGATCTTCGTCATCCATCAGGATAACCATCTTGCCTTGTTTAATATCTTCAAGGATTTCTGCAGTGGTATTGAGTGCCATAATCGTTCTTTTGTGTAGGGTTATCTTTTTAAATAGCCGTGTTCAGCCAGAAATGCCAGGCTGATATCGGATTGTTGTTGGGGTTCAGCGGCTTTGTCACCCAGCATGAGTCGCTCCAGGTAGCGGGCAATAACATCCACTTCCAGATTTACGCGGGTGCCGACCTGATAATGACGCATCACTGTTTCCTGTAAGGTGTGTGGAATGATCCACAGCATAAACTCACTGCCATTCACCTTGTTTACCGTCAGGCTGACGCCATCAACAGTAATGCTGCCTTTATGGGCAATGTACTTTGCCAGTTCGTCCGGGGCTTTCACCCAAAACTCAATGTAATCGCTGTGAGTAATGACTTTTGTAATCGAACCAACGCCATCTACATGACCAGACACAATGTGTCCGCCAAATCGGCTATTGGCCTGCATGGCTTTTTCAAGATTGACCTGCATACCAGGCTTATACTGAGCAAAACCGGTCAGGCGTATGGTTTCGGCAGACACATCAGCACTGTAGTGATGCGAGCTG
>NZ_JBLBUE010000094.1:0-13563 GCF_047290655.1 Alteromonas sp. AMM-1
ACGGCAACCGCCGTAATCTAAACGACGTAGTACTTCGAAGTCTGAGGCTTTGCCCGCAGCGCGGCGTTCCAGCATTTTCTCTTCAAGCTCATTTTCGCCAATGAATCCCAGGTCAACTACGCCATCCATAACCAAACCGGGAATGTCGTCGTCGCGGACGCGCAGCAGGTCAATATTTTCATTGGTGGAATGGGCTATCAGCAGGCGATCACGAATGTTAAGTTTAATGCCAATGGCTTTGAGTAGTGCAATGCTGTCGTCACTCAGGCGACCTGATTTTTGAATTGCAATACGTAATCTTCTGCTATCACTCATGGTGATGTTCCTCTGTAAAGTCCTGAATTTGGTACGCCTTAAACGAAAAACCCCCGGAAGTCTCCTTCCGGGGGTCGATAACTGTATCTGCGCCACTGGAAGGAAATAATAACCTTCCAGCACAAACCTGAAAGGTTATGCTCTATGATGGTGGTGATGCATGGCGGCGCGTTGAGTCATTTGAAATCTGTTCACTAAAATTCGACGCGCAAACAATAGCCAAGTCGCGCAATCATTGCAAGCCTTTTGCTACGAATTGGGGCATAAATGCACTATCAAACAGTTATAAGTGCTACGATTTTGGTATGAATCATTTGTTGTTGATGTTATTTTGACCAAATGTATAGGGCATCTTATTTCAACGCTGACTGGATGATAGCGAAATGAGTAACGATCTGTTGTTTTCTGTGATCCCCAGAGAAGGGAAAACCCCCGTTGTCGCAGACGAACGGGTTAAACGGGTGAGCAAAGAAGCGCGCACAAAACAGCTGTCGGACGAAGAAAAGGAAACCCATGACGAAGAGCGATTGGTGAGTGAACAGCAGCAGTATCGCGTGCAGCGAAAACAAGAGGGCGGTGGGGAACCGTCGGATCAGTCTCAAAAGCAGGCAGAACAACAGATGTCGGACGAAGCTGCTGACGATGACATTACCTACGACAGCCACGGGGAAACCGAACACCACTGTGACGAAGATGGCGGCCAGCCTCACATAGATACGTTTTCCTAATTTTTTAGCACTATACTAGACTACAGTTACTAACCTGACTCTCATCGAATTAAGAAATATAAATGGATATCGATTCGCTCACGCAGCTCAGTATAAATTTGTCCAATCCCAGTCTTGAACAATCCAAACAACTGAGAATGGTGTGTTATGCCATAGCCGATACCATTGAAGGGGCTAACCGCGTCAGTTTATGGAAGTTTGATCAGCTGAAAACGACTATAACTTGCACAGCCATGTTAGCCGATGGGGAATTTACCGAGCCTGAAGGCGTAGTGTTAAAAGCGGAAGATTACCCTGAGTATTTTAATGCTATTCTGGCGTCCGATGTTATTCGTGCACCAGATGCACGTAATCACCCGTTTACCCGGTGTTTTAATAAAAATTACTTTCCTGCCGTTAATGTGTACTCCTTACTGGATTACATTTTCAGCAATGATTTTGCGCCATTTGGCATAATTTGTTGTGAAAGCGTGGGCGAAATTGTGCAATGGAGTGACGACGATTTAGCTAACCTTAAACGCGCGGCCAGAATCGTGTCTATTTTTTCAAATATTCGCAATCTGGCCTAGGGCCTGTTGTAAAGCAAAGAACAACAGGCCCTAACAGTTAAGCATCATCACACTCGCTTATTAAACTCAATTATTGCGTAGTTGCTGTGTCATTTTCCGACTTATCCAGCCAAAGCAGGAATGCTGGCAGGAATATCAGATCAATGACCAGTGCACTCACTAAAATAATAGCCGTTAATAAACCCATATCAGAATTCAGCGCAAAGCTGGACAGGCTCAATACACCAAAGCCTATAGCCAGTACAAATGTGGTAACCACCAGCGCCTGCCCAATGGTTTTGAACGCGTAACGGTTGGCTTCTATTGCAGACTTGCCCTGTTCCCGTGCTATCCGGTACTTACTCAAATAATGCACGGTATCATCCACGATAATGCCCAGAGTCATACTAAGTACAACCGACAACGCCATGTTAATTTCGCCAGATAGCATGGCCCATATGCCAAAGCCAAGGCCCGCAGGTAATAAATTAGGAACCAGACTGATCAAACCTAGTTTTAAGGATTTAAGGGCAAATATCAGCAGAATCGAAATCAGTACCAAAGCAACCAGCGAACCTTTCAGCATGCTTTGCATATTGGTTTCGCCTATGTGTGCGAACATGAGTGCTGGACTGGCAGCCGTGATTCGCAAATCGGGCGCTAGCTTGTGAAAAAAGGTAGCTGCGCGCTGTTCGAACGCAGTGAGTTCCTTGCTGCCCAGGTTATCCAACGTTACGCTGATGCGCGTGGCGGATTTGTCCATGTCTATCTGGTTGTTCAGATCCAGGCCATAGGGTAGGGACATTTCAAATAACAACAGGTACTGCGCAGCTAAATCCTTTTCCAGAGGTAACTGGTAGAAATCCGGATTGTCGAAATTCATGTTCTTGTTGAGCTTCTTATAGGTATCCGTAATCGATGACACATGATCCACTTCTGGTTGCACTCTGAGCCATTCAGTAAATGCAGCAACGGATGTCAGTACTTCGGGTTTATTGATCCCCGACATTTCATCGGTGTAAATAGCAAAGTCAATCGTAGCCAGACCACTTAGGTGATCCGACTGATAATCGGCGGCCTGACGAAAGGTATTGTCCTGGCTGAAGTACTTAATTGCGATGTCGTTAAGTTGGTTGGTGGATGCAAGGATCACTGCAGCAATAAACACAATAGCGCTATAAGGCAAAATTCGGCGGAAATAACGAATTACCCATTCACCCAACACAATCAGATTCAATGCCAGGCCCGATGAGCGGTTCGCTGGTGGCCTGACCGGCATAACAGAAAGCAGTGCTGGTAGCAGGGTTAATGCCAGTAAACAGGCCAGCATAACGCCAATTGCCGTTAAATTGCCCAGATCCACCAAAATGGGCACATCGGAAAAGTTAAGGGTTAAAAAGCCAATGGAAGTGGTAACGGAAGTAATAATCACCGGCATTTTGTTAAGCGTAATAGCGCGTTGCAGGGCATCCTGTTTAGACATGCCGTCGCGCATATGTTGAAACCAGGACGCGATAATATGCACGCAGTCTGCTACTGCTAAGGTCATTACCATGGTGGGTACATTAACGGTTGAAACACTCAGGAAATAGCCGGCCCAGCCAGCGAAGCCCATGGTGGCTGCAATGGTAGCCCCCACAATAAAAAGCGTTGCCAGCGCTGCCCAAAGGGAACGCAGCAGCACGCCAATTAAAATAATTATGATGGCAAACATAGCAGGAACCAGCGTACTGGCATCGTCGTTAGCCGCTATTTGGAATGCATCGTTTAGCATCACCACCCCGGTAAGGTGGAACTGATGATCGGGATGTGTTGCCGCCGTCTCGCTGGTGAGTGCTTTGATGAACTGGGCAATTTCGGCTACTTCTTTGGTTTGGTCGCCGTCGCTCATTCTTACCGTAATACTGATCACTGCTACCTGGCTGTCGGGCGACACTAATCGATTTACTACGTCGGGTTCAGTCAGTGCTACCGATTTAATATTGTTGATGAGATCATCCGACAACGTTTGCCAGTCGGGGTAAAGTTTGTCTACGATCAGATCGTCACCTTCAGAGTAGGTGTGCTGAAAGTTCGTTACAGAATTTACCCGAATTGAATAGGGTGTTTGCCATGCCTGTTCAGTTAGGGATTTTATTAAATCCAGGGTGTTGGCATTAAACACATTGCCGGTGTCTGGCACGATGAGCAGATTAACGGACTCCGTTTTATTAAACGTATCCTGCATTTCTTCGAACGCAGCGCGCTGAGGGTTGTCTTCTCTGAAAAAGGTTTTGTAATCTCCGCGGAAGTACAAATACTGGCCGCCGGTTGCCAAACCTGCGATAGCAATAAGACTGATAAGAATAATGGTAATGGGGTAGTTATACAGCCTGAATGCAGACCTGTTAGCCATGTGACGTCCTTTGTGTTGTTATAATGGCCTTAACGTGCAAAGCAATTTTGCCTTACAACACTGCCTATTTGTGACCGGAGTTGTATACTCACACTATGACATGGTGATTCGCGTTTTTCCACAGTCGGCGTATTGATAGAGAGGGGTGTATGAGTATTGCCAGTATTATGACCAAGCGTGTGGTGTGCGTCATGATGGATGACTCACTGGATACTGTTCGGCACATTTTTGAAGCCAGCGGATTTCATCATTTACTGGTAGTCGAGGAAAACCGTTTGGTGGGCGTGGTGTCTGACCGGGATTACCTTAAAGCTATCAGTCCTTTCATTGATACCGTAACCGAACGCATTCGCGATCGGGCAACGCTGGATAAACGCGTGCATCAGATCATGTCGCGGGAATTAATTACCTTAAAATCCACAGATACCATGGTTAAAGCCATTGAATTGTTTAATAAACATAAAATTTCTTGTTTACCGGTGCTGGATGAGCGTGGCAAGCCGATTGGCATAATAAGCTGGCGGGATATTTTTAAGTATTTTGCCGCATCGGTAGCACAAAGGCGCATGTCCTGAGTCAGGCGCCTTTGGCTGTTACATCAGGCTTTAGCGGCTAATTCGAGCAGAGCCTGACCATCAAGCCGGTACTTTATCCACTCGCTTTGTGGCTTTGCACCCAGAGATTCATAAAAATCGATGGCGGGCTGGTTCCAGTCAAGCACGCTCCATTCAAATCGTCCACATTGGTTATCTACCGCTATTTTCGCCAGTGCAGTGAGCAATAGTTTGCCCGCACCAATCCCTCGGTGGGATTGCGATACATACAAATCTTCTAAATAAATACCATACTGGCCCTGCCAGGTGGAATAACTGAAAAAATACACTGCAAAGCCAACCGGTTCACCGTTCAGCTCACAAATAATCGCATGGGCTTTGGGATTATCGCAGAACAGGGTGTTATGAACATGCTGAGGAGTGGCTTTCGCCTCGTCTTCGGCCTTTTCGTATATGGCCAGCTCGCGAATAAAGTGCAGAATGGTTGCCGTATCGTCAATAACGGCCGGTCGAATTGTACAAGTCATTACTCAAATCCTAAAGACGCATCAGGCATTGCTATGCAACACCTGATGCGGTTTATACATCAAAGATCAGGAAGATTGGGGCGACTGACGCAACAATTTTTGTTTAGTGCGCATCGCGCCATCTGTCAGCCATTTTACGCCATTGCTAATATCCTGCAAAATCAGGTACAAACAAGGCACCAGAATCAGTGTTACCAGTGTGGCGTAGAGTACGGATGACCCCAGTGCTGCGGCCATGGGGATAACAAACTTGGCTTGAAGACTGGTTTCAAACAAAATCGGCAATACACCCGCAAAAGTGGTAATTGACGTAAGGGTAATTGCCCTGAATCGTGCACTACCAGCCTGCCGTGCGGCGTCAAGAATAGAATATCCCTCAGCGCGTTTTTGGTTAATGTAATCGGTCATTACCAGTGAATCGTTGATAACGACACCGGCAGCAGCGATCAGGCCAAAGGTAGACATCAGGCTCAGGTCGAGGTCCAGTAAGAAGTGTGACCAAATCGCCCCGGTCAAACTGAAGGGGATAACCGACATAATGATAATAGGCTGACCATAACTTTTTAGCGGAATCGCTAACAGGATATACACCATGATCATGGCCGCAGTGAAGAACATCACCTGTTCGTCTTGCTGCGCTTGCTGTTCTTCAATATCCCCGCCTAACTGCATTTGAATATCTGGATATTCTTCAAGCAAAGCTGGCAGGAGTTTTTCATCGATAGTGCTTACTACTTCATTAGGCTCAACCAGTTCTTCGTCGATCGCGCCCCATATATACACTGAGCGGAAGCCTTCTTCGCGGCGAATATAACTTATCCCAGGCTCTTCGCTGAGCGCGACTACATCACCCAGTAACACTTCAACACCGCTGGGTGTTTGAATGACTGTATATTTCAAATCAGAGAAACGCTCACGGGTTAGGCGAGGGTAACGCACCATAACCCGGACTTCCTCACCATCGCGAATGACGCGCTGCGCTTCGCCGCCATAAAAGCTCAATCCCACCTGATTGGCAATGCTGCGTAAAGTCAGCCCCAGTTCATACGCTGCCGGTAACAGGGTCATTCGCACTTCTTTGCTGGCAGGATCAATGGTGGAACTGATATCGTATAAGCCTTTTTCCTGTTGCAGCATCTGAATAAAGCGCAAGCCCGCTTCGTTCAGGGATTTGATATCGGCACCATAAATCAGGTAACCAAATTCACCGTCATCACCGCCACCGTTAACGTCATCTTCGATACTGAAGCTTTTCATACCTGGAATTTCAGGTATGTTTTCACGCCACTTGCGGGCCAGTTCGAAGGTGTTGAAATGGCGTTTGTCTTCGTCTACCAGAGGAATTACCAAACGGGCTTCCGTGCGTGATTCATTGAATGCTAACAAGTCCTTGATCATGCCACTGCCGTATTCACGGATGGTTTGTTCTTCGATATCCCAAATAACCTTTTCAATGGTTTTCAGGGCTTCAATGGTAGCCATATCCGACACGTTTTCGTTCATCTCAATGCCAATTGACGGGAAGTCGTGAGGTACCTTGGGATTGGGTACAATACGTACGTGATTGCCGGCTACCAAGCCCCAGCTTAACATGAGCAGCGCAATAAAAATGGCCAGAACCAGCCAGCGGATCTCAATGGCTCTGGTCACCGTGCGACGGTAAGGACCATTAACAAAGGCATTAAACCGGTTATTAAATTTAACACGCCAGCCATTCGGTTTTACCGGTTGGAATTTAATGTTGGCGATGTGTGCGGGCAGGATCAGCTTTGATTCAATTAAACTGAATGTCAGACACAGGATCACTACCACCGCAATGTTATAAAAGAACTCACCTTCAGGGCCGCTACTAAGTGTGAAAGGGGCAAAAACCGCGATGGTAGTTAATACCCCAAAGGTTGCTGGCGTTGCAACGCGTTTGGCGCCGCGAATAACGTTATCAACACCACCTCCCTTGGACTCTATTTCCGAATAGGCGCTCTCGCCAATAACAATGGCATCGTCAACCACGATCCCCAGCACCATAATAAAGGCAAACAATGACAATATATTCACACTCACGCTGAACATCGGCATCAGCATTACAGCGCCGAGGAAACAAAGCGGAAGACCAACCATTACCCAGAACGCAAGGCGAAAACGCAGGAACAGGGTAAGCATCATGGCTACCAGAATCGCACCCTGAATCAGGTTGTTCAGCATCATTTCCAGACGGGCATTCAGGTAGTAAGTCATGTCTACCAGTTCTTTTAGTTTTAGACCGGCTGGTAGTTCTTCATTTTTGTGCGCCATATAGTTTTTAACTGTTTCGGCAATGGGCACAATGTTTTGTGATTTGGTGGCATTTACCGCTATGAGAACGGCATTTTGGCCGGTGTAGCGGAAGTAGCGTTCGCCTTCCGTAAAACCGTCTTTGATGACGGCAATATCCGACAGCAGCACTTTTGCGCCGTCCGGACCCACTTTAACCGGAATACTTGCGAACTCATCGCCATCGTAGTACTGGTTTTCAATACGCACAGAAACCAGGCCAGCATCTGTGCGTAACTGACCTGCCGATACGTTGGCAGAGTACTGATTAATGGCATTTGCTACATCAGAAATAGTGAGGTTATACATCCTCAACATCTCAGGTTTTACTTCTATACCAATTTCATCGGTAGGTACGCGGGCATTGGCCAGAGAGATAGACGATAACTGTAGCAGTTCATCTTCAATTTCACGGGCAATAGGTTTGAGTTCTTCCAGCGGAATATCACCCACCAGCGCCATTTCATATACCTGTTGCTGGAATTCAGCCTGTGAAATGGTGACCGGTTCCATATCGGCAGGAAAGGTCGCAATACTGTCAACGCGCAGTTTTACTTTGTCGAGTACGTCAGCGAGTTCCTCATCTTTATCGATTTCCAGTGATACCCGACCATTGTTACGGTAGGCACGGGAAATCGTGCGCTTAATTTCACTGACGTCTTTCAGGCTCTCTTCAATTTTAATCAGGATGCTTTCTTCAATCTCCTGAGGCGAGGCGCCTGGATACTGGGCACTTATATTTATGTAGTTAATTTCGATGTTCGGAAACATCTGTCGCTGAATACTACCGTAACCGGTGGCACCCATGATCAGAATAAAAAACATCAGCAGGTTAGCGGCAACCGGATTTCGTGCGAACCACGCAATTAAGCCACTCTGCGTATCTAAAGGATCTTTCATTTCATGCCTTCCGTGACTTAAGGTTGCTTCGCGACCAGTTTCTCATTGGCTATTACTTTCACAGCCATGCCACTTTGCGGGTATTCAGGTAAGGTCATTACAATGCGATCCTGACTGTTGATATCAGCACGGATCAGAAAGTCACTGCCTACTTCCCGGACCACGGTTACCGCTTTGGGTATCAGCTTATCTTCGCTGTCCAATACCCAAATCTGGCGTTTGTTAATGAGTTCCTGCGGAATTTTGTAGATATTTTCAAGCGTCTTACCGACAAACTGAACCTGGGTGTAAGCGCCGAATTTTAGTGCTGGCAAGCCTGATTTGATGCCGTACGGGTCGTCAACGCGGGCAACCAGATGTGTCATGCGGGTACTGGTATCAACAATGCCCGTATCGCGATGTATAGTACCCACGCGGGAAATAATGTCGTCCTGGCGGTTCATTAAGGTAATCGTGGCTTCTACATCGCCAAATTGCCCTGGCAGAAACGCTTGATCAAAACGAGCCAGTGGAAATACCACTTCCCCCATTTCAATATTATAGAGCAAGGCCGCTGTACTGCCGGCAGCAACAAAATCGCCACTGCCAATGTTGCGCGAAACAATAAGCGCATCGTAAGGGGCCTTAACATCACAGTTGGCTAAATCGCGCTTGGCTATTTTCAATTGTGCCTGAGCCGCTTTTAATGCTGCTTGGGCACTCAAAATTTGCGGTTTGCGCAGATACAAGTCAGTAACCTGTGCATCGGGTAAGGTGGCGGCTTCGCGCTCGGCCACACGTGCCTGCGCTTTTTCCTGAATCAGAGCAGACTCTGCGGAAGCAAGATTCGCTTCCGCTTGAAGCAGCGCAGCTTCATAAGCGTCCTTTTCGATACTGAATAGAATTTCACCGCGTTTAACTATGCCACCAGCTAAAAATTGCGGATTCCAGCTAGTGATTTCGCCGCTGACTTGCGCTGACAGATTAGTGGATTCTAGTGGTGAAAGTTCGCCGAATGCTTCAATCTCAACCGGATACGCAACTGGAGTCAATTGCGTTATTTTCACGGTTGGACGTGTATCCAAAGGTTTGTTTTCACCTTCTTCCTCACCAAGCGCAGTCACGCCTTTCATGGCCCCAAACCCTACCAATAAAACTAAAACGGGTAGACCGATTTTTATGATCCATTTCATAGTAAAAAACTTCCAATAACCCTTGTTGATGCACTGTTATCATTATTATTGACGATATCCCGCGCTAAACAGAGAACTCAAATGTAACTGTCTATGAGTAATGTAAAGATACCGTCACAGTTGTGCGTTTATCATTGTGATTTGTAACCGAACGTCAGTCTGCGAAGCGCAGCTAAGGCACACCGACAATGCCTGCCATAACAGCAAGTCGAATTAAGGAATCAGTGTGGTAACCTAGTACAATTTATAGTCTTACTAATGATGACGCAGATAACACCTTATTGCGACCCTTTTCTTTGGCTTTGTAAAGTGCCTTGTCGGCAAGTGAGAGTGCTTTGTCCAAACCTTGTTCAAAATCCAGTTGAGCAACGCCAAAACTCGCCGTCACTGATACGCTCTTTTGCTGAATTTCGATCGGTGCAGAGGCTAATGTCTGGCGTACTTTTTCTGCTAGTACCACGCCGTTTGATTCATCGGTGTCGGGCAGCACAAACAAAAATTCTTCGCCACCCCAGCGGGCCACGCCATCCTGTTGCCGGATAGACGATTTAAAAAGGGATGACACATGCTTAAGAATAATATCACCACCGTCATGGCCGTAGGTGTCATTAACACTTTTGAACCGATCTATGTCGCATAACACCAGAGTGAGCGGGGCTTTTTGACGTCTGGCCCGCGCAGATTCAAACTCAATAAATTGTTGAATGCCGCGGCGATTAGGTAAAAGGGTAAGCGTGTCTTGTTGTGCCTGTTTCTCAAACTTGGTACTGAGATCTTTTACAATATTGAAGCTGGTTTGACGACTGTGTTCATAGAATGCCGACAAAAAGGTGACTGTTGCAAAGGAATACAGCAACCGCAGTTTAAATTCGGTTGTGTATTCAGCAACAATAAATATGCCATCGGCTGCAAACAATAAGTAACTACACAGCGCCATAAACACAATAACCGTGATCACGCCGTAAACCACGCCGGCAAAGAACATCGCAACGGGTGGCAGCACATAAATCCAAAGCGGACCCGTATTGGCTACACCGCCGGAGGCAACCAGAAATAACATCAAGCCAGCCAGTGACACCACCAGAATCAAAGGCGCAAGTACATGGTTATACAGCAATCGGGAGTGCAATAGTAATGCCTTACACAACCCAAACAGGGTAGCTGAACTCAACAGCACAGCACCCAGCACATTGTCGTTATCTGTGAGTGCCCTTACACCTAACATTAACGTTATTGACATCCCCACCATGGCAAACAGATTAATGACAATGATTTTCCGATTGGTATCTTCATCGTAAACCTGTTTACAACCACTGGTGATTAGCCAGTTTACAAAACGAGTAATGTGCTTGGTGAGGATATTAATAGTGCTCAATTCCTGTCACGATCTGGTTAGCTAACTTCGTAACGAGCTCACGCATTTGTTCAACCGAATGCGCAAATCCGTCTTTATTCAGTGGCGAATTAAAAGCAAACTCAACGATTTTTCCGGATTGCGGTGATCGTCCTAATCGATAAGTGCCACGCAGTATGACCATTCCATTGTGCGAGGGAATAAAATCTTCAATTGAGATATCTAAAATGTAGCCCGACTGTGTAGCATTTGTCCATACACTTTGTGTGTGTAATCTTATTTTGTGGGTATTTGCCAGGTTGTCTTTAAGCGCCTGGGCAAAGCCTTGCTCAAAGGGTTCTGACCACAGGTGTTGCGGTGAAAAGTGCAACTCACTGCTGCTGAGCTGAACGATCAGACTTTGCTGTTTCAGGTAATCGGGTAGCGTGAGCGATCGGAGTTCTATCACAGGCCAGTTTGTAATGTCCTGAATTTCAGCGGTTTGCGCCGTTTCGTGAAGCAAATAGTAGTTCATGGTAACAGGCTTGCTGCTGCAACCGGCTATTGCCATGGCCATTAAAAAACTCAGTGCTGTTTTGGTCATGGGTTTACCCCTTGTGCTTTGGGTTGAATGTCAACCGTGGCATTATCTGAAAATATCAGCCCGTTTGGCGTGGTATTTAATTGACGCAACAATGGCTGTATGGCGCGTAAGGTATCTTGAAGTGCATTCATGGTTTCAGCAATTTCTGCTTTGCTTAAGCCCCCTTGAGAGTAGTGCTTCAAAAGGGATTCAAAAGACTGTAACGCTTGTTGAATTTGGGCATTCAGCTGCTTTGTATCGAATGATTCTATAGTTGCATTAAAATTGTCGCTGGTTTGGTTTACCGAAACCGCTGCGGCTTCCAGGGTTTTTACCACATCACTTACCTGGGAAATCAAATCCTCAAGCGGTAAGGCATTGATTTTGTCCATGATAGCGTCAGCCTTCTGGGTTAGCTGCGTAAATTCATTGGATACGGTAGGAATAACATCGTAGCCGTTAATGGTTTGTATTGCGGCTAATTGCTGAACATCCACATGCTGTAAATCAACATACAAACCGCCAGTCAGCACATTACCCATTCTCAATGTTGCACGCAGATCCTTGCCAATCCAGCGGGCAAGACGCTCTCTCAATAATTTCAGACCGGATTCGCTGTCTTCCAGACGTACTTTCCCCGGATAGAGATTCACGAGTACGGGAATAGGGTAGTCATCGTCAAGTAAACTACCCAGTTCAATTGCGTCGTAATTAATGGCAGCTACTTTACCGATTTGTAAACCACGGTATTCCACAGGTGCGCCCACAGTCAGGCCCCTCACGCTTTCTTCTATCAACAATATGTATTGCGCCGCGTACTTGTAGCGCTCATCTGCGGCAGCGTCGTAGTCGTTGTAAATAACAAATTCTGCGTCATTTTCTATCGCTGCGCCTTTGCTTACTCCCAGCGGATTACCAAAGGTAACGCCGTTGGCTAACAGGGTTTCCAGACTGCCGGTTTGAATGGTTAGACCGGTTGAGGCCAATTGCAATTTAACGCCACTGACATTCCAAAAGCGGGTATTGGCGTTGATAAGGTTGTGGTAAGGATCGTGTATAAAGGCGCGGTATTCTATTACCCCTTCTTCAACATTGAATATAACTTCTTCAAATTCACCTACTTTAAAGCCTTTATAAATAATGGTGTCACCAGGTTTATAAGTAAGTTCATCATTTTGACTGGTAAGATTAACGTGGAGCCCCGGTGTACCTGGAGGTGTAACCGGAGGACGTTCCAATGCCGTGAAATGAAAGGTTTCCTGCTCGCCACTTTCTGCGGTCATTGCAATAAAACTACCTGAAAGCAGCGTGTTTAGTCCTGAGACTTCTGAAACTGAAATGCGCGGCGCGACTACCCAAAACTGAGTGTTCTCATTTAACAGATGCGCTGCGTTGTTTTCGATTCTGGCGGTTACTGTGACACCGTTTAAGTCGGGGTTCAGCTCAATGCGTTTTACCTGACCGATGTCTAAGTCGCGTACTTTAATAGGTGTTTTATTAATTTCGATGCCGCTTGCAGAGGGCATGTTAATGGTGATCAGTGGCCCTTGATTTTTCCACTGGTAATACACCATCCAGCCACCCACCAGTAAGGCAAGAATAGGAATTACCCAAACCTTGGAGATGGGGGTAGTGGGTTTTATATTTGCATCTTGGGTCATGGTGTACAGACTGTCCTTTGCTGCCAGATTAGTCGGGTATCAAATGTCATTGCAGCCAGCATGGTAACAAATACTAAGGCACAAAACGCCAGCGCTGCCGGTCCGGGATAAATAGATAAGGTACTGCCCAACTGAATCAGCGCTACCAGAATAGCAACAACAAACACATCTATCATCGACCATCGGCCAATAAATTCAATAAAGCGGTAATAGCGGATTTGCCTGTCAGGCCGGGTTAGCTCGTGGTATTGAACTGCATAGGTCAAACCAGCCAAAACCACCAGTTTGGCTATAGGGATGAGTATACTAGCACCAAAAATAACCGCAGCAATAGGGTAGGATCCGCTTTGCCATAAACTGATCACACCGCCCATAATGGTATTGGGTTCGTCATTGCCAAACAATTCAGTATGCATGATGGGGAGCGCATTAGCCGGTATGTAAAGTAGCACGGCCGTAAACAATAAAGCCCAGGTGCGCTGAATACTGAGACTCGCTGCTGCCGGGCTAAGCGGCTTAATTTGAGGTAAATCGCCG
>NZ_JBLBUE010000095.1:0-13375 GCF_047290655.1 Alteromonas sp. AMM-1
CATCAATATCAGCGCGATAACGTTCCGTGTCGTCCTGTTCACCGGGTAGCACGCCATCCTGTTCCTGCTCTAACTCAAAATTGTCCAGCTCTTTCTCAAAGTCATCCAGCGCCTGCCCCAACAAATCATCGTCAAAGTCGTCTTTGGCGTTGGATGCACTGTTACCAGTTTGCTCAGAGAACGATGGAATATCGTCCATCATTTGCTTGTCAAAATCGGCAAGGGCTTTTTCAAATGCGGCTTCGCCGGTTAATTCTTCTTCGCTATCTGTATCGATTTGCGCATGTGTTGCCTCGCTAACTTGTGAGGCAGCAATGGCTTGTTCTTCCGCCAGCGCATCAGCTCTGTCAAGCTCATCCAGTTCCTCCAGAATGGCTTTGGTGAGATCCTCTTCTACTTCGTGCAAATCGGTATCGTCAGATATGTGATCATCAGTCTCTGAAAGTTCGCTCTCTGATTCCTCTTCAAGCACTTCTTCGCCATCAACTGGCAACTCACTATCGACTTCGTCCGACCCTGCATCCACCATTTCAGCAGGCTCATCTTCTGTTTCAACTGACTCAAGCTCAGCCAGTAACTCATCTGTTAGCGCGTCATCCGGTAATTCTTCGTTGTCGAACTCGCTAGCTGCATCCTCAGATTTAGACTCAGAGATATCGTCGAGGTCTGCATCAAGTTCAGCCAGTAACTCATCTGTTAGCGGATCGTCCAACAATTCGTCGGTGAAATCGTCATCAACGTCAATATCTGCTTCGTCTTCACTGACAGGTTCGGAATCAAACTCACCCAATTCCTGCAACAGTTCATCTGTCAGGTCATCTGATACATCTTCTTCGAAATTCTCTTCATCGATGTCCTCCACCGGAGGTTCCGGCAATGGCGTAATCTCGATGTCATCATCGTCTGGTAATTCAGCTTCCAGTTCAGCAAGCAATTCATCTGACAAAGGATCGTCGAATACATCCGCATTTTCGATATCATCAACATTGATTTCATCGAGGTCGTCAGCTAAGTCATCAATACTCTGCAACCGAGACTCAACGTCACTCTGCGGATTTGAGCTATTTGGAACGAACTCATCCTCAAGTTCCTCTTCGTCCAAATCGCCAGCCAGGTCGCCCATCATCTCAATCTGTTCGATTTCGTTAATGATACTGTCGGTCAGGCGATCCAGCGCTTGTGCCTGCTGTGATATTTCCTCATCAAGTTTACCCAGCATATCTTCGCTTACCGGGCCGTCATCTACGGGTAACGAGGCTTTTTCTTCGGCAGTTGGCTTATTGGCCTCTAACAAATCATCAATAGAGATTTCTGGTTTATCATCAATATCGTCGTTAGCGGGACTTTCAATAGCGGGGGCCAGATCAGGTTCATCTTCATCAAACGCTGAATCAAGATCGAAGTCTGCTTCATCAGACCCCTTTGCCGAGGCCTTTTCGGCATCAAGCAGGGCATCTATATCGTCAATATCGAAGTCATCATTAACAGAATTTGCTGCCAGCAGCGCATCAATATCGTCTTCAGAGTCGATGGTATCTGTTTCAGATTTATACACCTGCTGCGGGTCTTCTAATAACGCGGCCAGTTCTTCATCACTGGTTTGATCTTCACCTGAGGCAGCTAAATCTTTGTCATCCGCTTCCGCGAAGTCAGCTAACTCGGAGGCTTGTTGTTCAGACTCAAAATCTTCCAGCAAATCATCATCAGCCGATAAATCAATGGCGTCATCATCAGGGTCATCAGCAAATTCATCGTCGAAGAGACTATCCAGTTCATCCTGATCAAGCTCGCTATCGCCCTCTTCAAACGGATCATGATCATCTGGTACCAACATGTCGTCGTTGAGTTCTGCAAACGAATCATCGTCGTTCAGCGAGGATTCAAGCTCAGTGGACAGCACATCATCCAGCAAGTCGTCATCATTGAAAAGCTCTTCATCAGAGAGTTCATTATCGTCCAATCCTCCGTCTATTGCGGTAGATAGATCAGCAATGCCTTCATCGACTTCCGGCTTTTTCTTTTCCGGAAGCTTAATGCCCGGCTCTTCCGGGGCAGACTTGCGTTTCATTAACCACACGGCAAGGCCTGCAATAAATGATAAACTTAACAGCGCCGTACCAGCTATCATTGCCATTGGACTGGTTAACATGGCGGTAAGTGAACTGGCTTGTTCAGCTTGTTTAGCTGCGCGATCGCTCAACAGGATTTCCTTCAATTCCCGTTGCAGCGCTAACTGCTCCTCAACCTTACTCTCAACTTCTACGTCTACCCTGCCGCGCAGCGATTCTAAATCAAGGTTTATTTTTTCGATGCGGTCGTAGAGTTTGCGATTGTCATCCAGTAACGCTTGCACGCTATCGATAGACATGGCGAACTGATTGCGCAGTTCCTCAAATTGACGAGCCTGAGACTGATCAATTTGCACTAATTGCTTTTCTAATTCGGATTTAGTTTGTGTGAGGTCATCCTGATTCACCAAAGGCACAGGTGGCTTCAGGTTTTTCAGGCTGTCACCTGGCTTAGATTCCATTCGAGCCCAGGCAGCATCGTCAGCCTCGGCTTTCTGACGCGCTTTAACGGGATCGATTCTGGCTATGTAGCGATCGGAGGGCAGTTTTAGCACAGCGCCGTCTACCATCAGATTGATATTTTGTTGTTCAAAGGCGTCGGGGTTGAGCTCATAAATGGCAACCATAACCTGATAAATCGACAGGTTCTGGTTCTGACGGTAGCGATTAGCGATACGCCACAGGGTGTCCTGAGAATCAATGGGACCGTACACCGCACCAGAGTACTGGTCGGTGGCATTTTTTGGCCCACGTAACGGCGTGGTTTGCGCTGAAACGGGATCGCTAACAATGCCGCATAGCATTATTAGTAATAACCAGCCCGTTAAATGCAATTTCATAGCGTTCCTTTATGCCCTCAAGCGCCGCGCAGACACAATACTGGGTTGTCTGCACCCGCACACTCAACTGCGTTAACGTTTGTTGAGTGAGATTGTTGTTATTCTGGCAATCGCCCTGGTTTATTGGGTAATAACGACTTTGCTAGCGCCAGCAAATACCGCTATTTTGCTCTGTTCATCTCGAAGCAATAAAGTGAGCAATTCACTCATTGCGTTATTCATAAAATATAAACCAGTTGGTCGGGTCGATCTAGGGAATGTTGCATCCAGATCACCAAAGCCCGGGCATTTTACCTTTATCACTAGTACGCCGGTAGGCCATCCGCAAAGTAAATGCAGACCATGCCATACCGGTGCAAACTGCAAGCTCTGGTTTATTATCGACCAAACTTACTATAAGTTTATTAAATTTGTCAGCAAGTTAGGTTAAAGGTAGTCGCGAATCAACACTTCAGCAATTTGAATACTGTTCGTGGCAGCGCCTTTGCGAATGTTGTCTGACACTACCCACAAATTTAACCCTGATGGATGTGAAATGTCATTTCGTACCCGTCCAACATGAACCAAATCATTGCCACTGGCATTGCCAACCTGGGTTGGGAACTCGTCACGAGATTCATACAACTTCACGCCAGGTGCATCTGCCAACAGTTGTTTTGCGGCTTCTGCATCAATAGGCATACGGGTTTCTATATGGATGGCTTCGCCGTGCCCATAGAACACAGGTACCCGTACCGCAGTGGCATTCACCAGAATGCTATCGTCACCCATGATTTTCTGTGTTTCCCACACCATTTTCATTTCTTCTTTGGTGTAGTCGTTATCCATAAATACATCGATTTGCGGAATAACGTTAAACGCGATCTGGCGGCTGAACGCTTGCGGGGTAATTTCACGGGAATTCATCAAACCAGCAGTTTGTTTGGCAAGCTCTTCCAAGGCGGATTTCCCTGCACCAGAGACCGACTGGTAAGTACAAACGTTAATTCGTTCAATGCCAAATGCTTCGTGAAGTGGCTTTAGTGCCACGAGCATTTGAATGGTCGAACAGTTTGGATTAGCGATGATGTTGCGATTGCGAAAATCTACCAGCGCATGAGCGTTAACTTCTGGCACCACCAACGGAATATCAGGCTCGTAACGAAACTGGGATGTGTTATCAATCACCACACAACCGGCGTCAGCAGCGATGGGAGCATACTTAGCAGACACACTGCCACCTGCAGAAAAAAAGGCGATTTGGACCAAAGACCAATCGAATGTCTCTGCATCCAGAACTTCTACGTCTTCTCCCTTAAACGTAATGGTGCCGCCTGCTGAGCGTTCGCTCGCAAGGGGAAACAGTTCAGCAACCGGGAATTTCCGTTGCTCAAGCAGCTCAATCATGGTTTGTCCAACCAGACCTGTGGCACCCAGCACGGCTACGTTAAAGGCTTGTGACATATCAGTGTATTCTCCTGTTGTAAAAAAGCATGTATATAACTATACCGAATGAACTCGCATGCCCAATTTTTTGAGCATATCCAGTGTTTCCGCATGTAAGCTGAACCCAGCGACAATCTGATGACCGGCCAGCTCTCGGCGAACCCGATAGTTTTTTCGCATGTGAGTAAACGCCACGCCATCACTTAAGCCTTTGCGAAAGTGACGGTCGTCATCGCGAATATCATAAACGCTTAAAATGGCCTTCAGCACCGGCAATAACGAGCAACTTAGCCATTTATCGTTGTCTTGCAGGGTAATTGCTTGTGGCGAGGCAATAAAATCGTCCAGTGTTAGTTCTGGTGTCTTCCCGCTTAATTCGCAAACTGATTCATAGACACGCTGAGTGCCCAACAACTTGCCTTCCACGGTATGACCTGCAATATGCGGCGTTGCCAGCCAAATCAACGATAGCAAGTCGGTATCGATGTTGGGTTCATTGTAAAACACATCGAGTACCACAGTAGGTGCATCTGGTTGCATCAAGCGGGTTTTTAGTGCGCTTTCATCAATGACTTCACCGCGACACGCATTGATTAATAGCTGGCTTTTGCCAAGTTGGGATAAAGCCGCTGCGTTAATCATGTTCTCCGTAGGGAAATAATCTCCCTTTACCAACGGCACATGGAGGGTGATCACGTCACAACTGAGGATCGATTGCCAGTCTGCAAACGTACGGCTGTCGCCAGTTTCCTCAAGTGGTGGATCAAACAGCTGGTATTTTACCGATATGGCGTCGAGCAGTATCGACAACGCGGTTCCCACATTACCTGCTCCCACGATCCCAATGGTTGCTGTTCGCAGATTCAGTTTGCCAGATAAATGCGCATTAGCCAGCACACTCAGAACATATTCGGCAACGGCCTGCGCATTGCAACCTGCGGCGGATGTCCAGGCGATCCCCTGTTGCTTGAGATAGCCAGTATCAATATGGTTATACCCGGCCGTAGCAGTGGCAACCAACGCCAATCTGTTGGCACAATTTAATAGGTCGGCATCCACTTTCGTGGTGGAGCGTACGGCAAGTACGTCAACATCCACCAGGTCTTCCGGCATTAACGAGCCAGATTCAAAACCTTCGGCAGTGCCAAACGCATTCAGGTAATCCGCGGCCAGCGGCATGGAGTTTTCAAAACGTATTTTCATGACCGCGCAGTTTATAGCAAAGCGCTCTGCTGAGCGATATTTTTTCTGGCAATAAATACAAAAACGCCCGCGTAAAAGCGGGCGCCTTTTCGATTCTGACTTAGCTTAGTTGTAACGCTTGAATACCAGCGTGGCGTTGGTTCCACCAAAGCCAAAGCTATTCGACATGATCGTATTTAGCTGTGCTTCGCGGGTAGACGTAACTACGTCCAGACCCAGTGCTGCTTCATCCAGATTGTCGATGTTAATCGACGGGGCAATAAAGTTATGCTGCATCATCAGTAAGCTATAGATAGCTTCGTTTACACCAGCGGCACCCAGTGCATGCCCGGTAAGTGACTTAGTTGACGCCAGCGGCACGCCTTTGTCACCAAATACCGCGCGAATCGCAGCAAGCTCTTTCACGTCACCAACAGGCGTTGATGTGCCATGAGTATTCAAATAATCAATTGGACTGTTTACGCCCTGCATGGCCATTTGCATACAGCGAATGGCACCTTCGCCCGATGGCGCAACCATGTCGTAACCATCAGATGTAGCACCGTAACCTACAATTTCACCATAGATTTTTGCACCACGAGCCAGAGCGTGTTCGAGTTCTTCTACCACTACCATACCGCCACCGCCACTGCTTACAAAGCCATCGCGGTCTGCATCGTAGGTACGTGAGGCCAAAGCCGGGTTGTCGTTGTATTTAGTAGACAATGCGCCCATGGCATCAAATTGAGAGGACAGTGCCCAGTGAAGTTCTTCGCCGCCACCCGCAAACACGATATCCTGTTTGCCCAGCTGGATAAGTTCTAACGCGTTACCAATACAGTGTGCACTGGTTGCGCAAGCTGAAGAGATTGAATAGTTTACGCCCAGAATTTTAAATGGCGTCGCCAGACAGGCCGACACGGTAGAACCCATGCAACGCGGCACCATATATGGGCCAACGCGCTTAACGCCTTTTTCACGCAAAATGTCAGCAGATGCCACCTGGTTTTCAGATGATGCACCACCAGAACCAGCAACGATACCTGTGCGGATATTTGAAATATCAGAAGCCTCAAGCCCGCTGTCTTCTACCGCTTGCTGCATGGCAACATAAGCGTAACCTGCGGCATCACCCATAAAGCGCATCGCTTTGCGATCGATGTGTTCTTTCAGGTCAATATCAACATTGCCCCATACCTGGCTGCGCAATCCCATTTCTGCAAATTGCTCAGAAAATGTAATACCAGACTTACCTGCTTTTAACGAGGCTGTGACTTCTTGTTGATTTGTGCCAATGCTGGATACGATGCCCAGCCCGGTAATAACTGCTCTTCTCATAATTATCCTTTTGCGTTAACGCCGCCTATGGTAACGATTTTCAATTGCCAAGTGGTCTGCTCTTTGGCATCTCACTTAGCTGGGTCATCAAGCCCTTGTCATTCCACAGATTATTGTTATCAGTGCCCTATGCTACGTAGATTATTGATTTGTTCAAGTGTAGTCGAACAGTTTACATTGGAACAGGTGACTGAAACAGGTGACTGGAACAGGTGACTCAAACCATTACCTAGAACAGTTACCGGGAACCGTTACCGGGAACCGTGAACCGAAATGCACTTGCTGGTATGATACCGCCCATATTAACGAGATAATTTGACTGCTTCATGACAGACGCCTTGCGCCCCGCCAATGTGCATTTTAACGATCAGGGTACCCCAATAGCCGATGCCTTTGACGATGTTTACTTTTCGAATGACAGCGGCATTCAGGAAACCCAGCATGTGTTTATACAGGGCAATAACTTAGCCGAACGTTGGCAAGCCTGCTCTCAATCGCATTACGTGATTGCGGAAACCGGATTTGGTACCGGTTTGAACTGCCTGGTCGCCATGCTGGCTTTTGCTCAATTCAGAGACATGAATCCAGGCCATCCACTTAAGCGCTTGTATATTCTCAGTACCGAAAAATTCCCCATTGGCCCTGCCGATTTGACCCGGGCGTTGTCGGTATTTCCCGACGTAGCGCCGCTGGTTGAAACTCTTGTTAAACAATATCCGCCCATGCTCAACGGTTGCCACCGGCTACAATTTGATCGCTGGCACACGCATGTGGATTTGTGGCTGGGTGATGTGCATGACCTGTTGCCAACCTGGCATTGCCCGGCAGACGGGCTGGTAGACAGCTGGTTTTTAGACGGTTTTGCGCCCAGCAAAAACCCCGACATGTGGACGGAAGCGTTGTTTTCGCAAATGGCCAGACTCAGTAAACCTGGTGCAGGATTTGCCACCTTTACCGCAGCGGGCGTGGTAAAACGCGGCCTTAAAGAAGCCGGCTTTTGCATAGAAAAGCGCAAAGGCTTTGGCCGTAAGCGCGACATGCTAACGGGCACGCTTACCGAAGTACCTCAAGCCCGTACGCAACAACCATGGCACTATCGATACCCTAACCGGCCAATCACCTCAACTGAAACCATTGCTATAATAGGTGCAGGTTTAGCTGGTAGTTCAGTAGCATTAGCGCTGTGTCAACGCGGCATTCGGGTTACACTATTCGGTTGCGCTTCGGAGCCTGCCGATGGTGCTTCGGGCAACCGGCAAGGTGGCTTTTACCCTCAACTACAAGCCAGTTTAAGCCCATCCGCTCGCATACAGGCTCACAGCTTTTTATATGCTGCCAGGTACTACCAACACCTTGTTGAACAGGGCGCATCCTTTACTCAGGCACAATGCGGTGTGTTGCTACTGGCCTTCAGCGATGAAATCGCATCCAGACAACATAAACTGGTGAATAATCAGCTCTGGCCAAAACAAATTGTATACCCGGTTACACCAGAAGAAGCGACAGAAATTGCCAACTTACCCATGCAACACGGTGGCTTGTTCTGCCCGCTTGGTGGCTGGATTAGCCCTCAGGAACTGGTTCATGCCCAATTGGCCCTTGCGCGGCAAACTGGCCTGCTCACTGAACACTATAGCGGTGAGGTAGACGTAACACACCATGAAGGCAGTGCCTTGGTTACAGCGAGGCAGTCAAATCAGCAGTGGCATTTTTCCCGCGCGGTGCTGGCATGCGGGCATCACAGTGCACAGCTGAATCCCCTTTCATATATTCCCCTTCGCCCGGTGCGTGGTCAGGTAGAAGCGATACCTGAACAAGCACCGCTCGATTCACTGAGCACAGTGTTATGTCACAAAGGCTACATGACGCCTGGCTGGCAAGGCCGCATGGCATTGGGATCAACCTATGTAAAACTCGATACCCAGTGCGACGCCAGACCAGAAGAAAGCGAACAGAATCTGGCTACGCATGCCAATGCCATGACAGGTCATAAGTGGGCTCAGCATATCGCGCATGATAATACTGCCCGGGCGTCAATTCGCATGGGTGTTGCCGACCACCAGCCAGTTGTGGGAGCAGTGATGTCGCCAGCTATCCTGTCTGAACGGTATGAACAACTCTACAAAGGCTTGCGGCCTGCCGATTATTCGCTGAACACCAGTGATCAGGTGATAACGGTGTTAACCGGGTTGGGCTCTCGGGGGTTAACTACCGCGCCATTAATGGCAGAAGTGTTAGTGAGTCAATGGTGCGGCGAACCGCTGCCCATGGAAGAAGATTTATTGCAAGCACTCGCTCCTGAACGCTTTGTATTGCGGGAGATGAAAAAAAAGCCTCAATAGTGAGGCTTTCATGACTGTTCTGGCCCATTACTCACTGGCCAGCGGTCCGGTGGGTACCAGTGATGTCACTACAAATGACGGGATAAAGATGGTGGCACTGGCGACAACCCGTTGCTGATCCACCGCCACGATACGCGCATTCACATTCACGCCTCTGGGTAATTCTACCAGCGTGCCGGTTAAGATATGGTCCATCTGTAAACGCTTAGCTAAACGTTGACCTTCTCTGGTAAGCGCCAGATCGCCATGCTCGGTGACATCCAGCGTGCGAGACAATTTAAAGTCGACAACTCCTAACCCATACTGCTGTAATTCGTGGATAAGGTATTCAGACAACTGGTTCCCGAGAATGGTCGATTCTCGTAATGTGCGATTAAAGCGCACAAAGCTGGCAACACCAATCAACTGATCGGTGTTTAGCATAACCGCACCATCCATTAGCGACATAGCCAGTTGTTCGGCGTAATCGTTCAATGCTTTGTGGGTCATGTCTGGTGAATAACCGGTTTGCAGCGGATCCTGATAACCTGGTGTTGGCTGGCTGTCGCGGTACATTTCAATATCGCGGGAATCCGGGCGGTATTCCAGCCCACTGCCCTGAGGTGGGCGCACCTGCTCACGCACAGACGGCGCTTCACCTTCCTTGCCAAACCAAAAATAGCCAGAATCCGGCTGACTGGCACAACCTGCCAAACTGCCTAATAGCACTGCACTGAGTAATACCTTGCGCATGATTAACCCCGGCTTAATTTAACACCATCACGCATTCTGCCGCGCTCGCTTCCATCGCTGGGAATAAGTGCGTCGGCCACATAAAACGGGATCAGCATTTGAGCACTGGCTACAACGGCGCGCGACTGGATCCCAATGATCCGGGCATTCACCATCACCCCGCCCTGATGCTTGGCCATAGTGCCGGTAAGCACATATTCCATCGGCAGACCTGCGTCCAGTTCCAGATAGTCACGGGTAAGCACAAAATCGCCACCTTCGGTAATGCGAATAAAGTCTGTGGCTTTGTAATCAATTACCGGAATACGAAATTTATGCAGTTCATGCACAAAGGATTCAGCCATTTGTTGCCCCAGCAAATTGGTTTGCTGCAGGTCGGAGTCGAGCAATGCAAAATGGGTTACCCCCACCGGCGTTTTATTGCTGACAAACTCCATGTTGGCAATCAGATCCTGCGTTAACGCTTTAACATAGTCGCCAATATGCTTGGTAAGCGGACGACCTTTATAGGCGCCCTGAATACTGGAGTAAAGCGGCGGCTGGCCAATGGCGCCAAAGCTATCAACTTCGTCTGTTTCCATTGGCGCTCGAGTCATGCGATCAGCGGCAGTAATGTCTACCACATTCATCGACATGGCAGCAGCAGGCTCGCTGGTACTTGCCATGTCTTCTTCGGTACTCATGCATCCGCTTAAGACACACGCAGTCAGTAAACCACTTAATCCCAATACCTTACGCATGTTGGTTACCCTTTGTTTTCAGTTCGGTACAGCCGGCCATTACGGGTAGTGACCTGCTCTTGTTGCCAGAATAATTCAGCCGGGAAAAAACGCGTTGCTGCCGCCACGATATCGCGCGTGCGCGCATTAATAATTCTGGCATTTACCATGGCGCCGGCCTCCTGATACACCAGGGTACCGGTAATATAATAGTCTACCCGGTCGAGCGCAGACAGGTGTTCAATATCCCGGGTTAGCACTCTGTCGGCTTTATCACTGATTATTATATCGTTCGAAAGCTTAAACTCTTGAGCGACAAATCCACGTTTTGTCGCTTCGGTAAGCATTCCCTGTTCCAATTGATGGCCCAGCAGTTGCAGTGGATGCTGAAAACTCTCGTCGTATTGCATGGAATCCACCGGCACAAAGCCGGTAACGGCATAGCGTGCCTGACGGGCAGGAGCGACATTAGCAAACAGCTCATTAGCCAGTACGTAGGTGTGGTATTCCACATTGCCAAGCGCTGGCAAGGGCACCTGCTCTGAAATTAATTCCATGTTAGGTTCAGAAGAGCTGGTGCAACCGGTTAATCCGAATAGGGCCAATACCATACAAGCAGAGAGCGTACGCCAGGTTGAGGTACGGCTTCTTTTGTTTAGCTTTGCAGGCTGTGTTGAACAGGAATTAACTAACATGGCTTAGTTCTCTGTGACCAAAAATAAACGCGTTTAGCCAGAATTTGCAAAAATTGCACCAACTAACGCTTGTAGTTAAATGAATTTGTAGAAAAGAAAATAAATACGCGATAAACACCAGGATTGCGTGGATATATCGGCTGGCCCGCGTATCGGAAAGCCTTGCATGCCAGAAGATAAAAGGGAACAAGGTTTCCCTTTTTACCTACATAGCGGATTAAAGCGGCAATAAGCTGCCACTATTGAAATGGCGCAAGCAACTGCTGCCACAATGCCAGCACGGCGGTTTGATCGTCACCTTCCAGCTCTTTGTTTTCAAAGGCAGCTGATAAACTGGTTTGCATGCGTTCATTCAGAAGCTGGGCACTGGCCTCTGCTTCTAATTCCAGTTTACGGGCTTGCACAGCAAAATGCCCCTGCAAGTAGCTGGCGATAAACAGAGCGTCATCACTTCCTGTGTCTACCACGTTGTCCAGCGCGGTATCAATATCGTTCACCAGTTGTACAAACGACGCCGGGGCTTTTACTTGTTCCTGCATAGTTGAGTCTCTGTTAGTGTTGTTAAACGATGGGGTAATACACTTTGTCCTGGTAACCTGTGATCACCGGAATAATACCGGCCAGCGCTTCATCCAGTGCCTCATCGCCAGTGTCCAGGCGCAATGGCCTGCCATCGAGTTGTTGCAGTTTTTGTTTAGTTGCAACCAGCCAGATATTGTCGCGTCCTACCGCGCGAATAACCGCAGGACTGAGTTGCTGATTGCCGCGCCCAAACACATGGCCCTGCCCGCCAATAGCGGTGATCACCAGCCTGGCTGGCGCGTTACTTACCGCTTGTAACAATGCCTGAGCAGTAACATCGGCGGCAATGACCTCGCCGTTTTTAACGATGTCTACACCCAGCAGAGTATTAGGCAATCCTAAGGTGTCCATAACCTGATTAACTGTCGATCCCGACCCCATAACAAATAATACGTCAGGTTCATCGCTCATTAATTCGCTGATGTAGTCGGCAATATCATTTAGCACCAGGGATTCGTCTTCACGACCGCCCATTTTTACCGACTGAACATAGCTCAGTTCGTCGGGGATCTGCATTTCGCCAAAGTGTTGTGACTGCACTTTACCCTGACGAAACGCCTGTTCATCAATGTCGCGTACTTCGGCCTGGCGTACACTCACCAATTCACCAGTTAACATGCGCTTTACCACCTCACCGGCGGCAGACGGCGTAACGGCATACACGCCAGAATGAATTTTACAGCCTGCCGGCACCCCAAGCACGGGGACCTTGTCTCCCACAATGGCGCAAACGTTCCGTGCTGTTCCATCGCCACCGGCAAATAAAATTAAATCTACGCCATGGGCAATCAACGCCCGGACGGCGTTTTCTGTGTCATCAGCACTGCTGGGAGATTGCTTTGGCTGGTAAATTACCTCAAGTGGCAGGTTTAACTGCTTGCTGCAGTCTTCGCCCATTTCGCCACCTGCGGTAAGCACAGTAAATCCGCTCAGCCCTTTTAATACGTTCAGTGCGCGGCCCATTTTCTCATTAGCCAGTTTTTCTGCCCCCATGGCCAGCGCTTTGTCGCGGATGTCAGCACCATCACTGCCTTTTAACCCCACACTGCCGCCTATGCCGGCAAACGGATTAATCACAACGCCAAGTCGAAATGTGTTACTCATTGGGATACACCTTATCCAGCCACTGTTTGGTAAGTTGCGGGCCATGAAATTCTGCGCGTAGCGCATCGATGAACATCTGCGCCCGTTTTGGGAAGCCAGTGTCCATAAAGGTTACCAGTTGCGCTCTTACGCGCCGGGTAAAACCGTAACGATCGGGTTCTACACCGTTTAAATTATCCGTACTTACCTGAAAACGGCGATTAGCCGCAATGGTCATTGCCCACTCCAGCGCCTGTGGTTTCACTTCTACCTGCTCAAATGCACGCTGTTGTTCTTCGTTGCGACCATCAGGACAGTACCAATAACCGTAGTCTTCCAATTGCCGACGAGCTTCACCGGCCACACACC
>NZ_JBLBUE010000096.1:0-13363 GCF_047290655.1 Alteromonas sp. AMM-1
CAGCTTGCTCAGCAAACCTTTAGTCCTGATGAATTTATACTGGTGGCATATGAACCGACGCGTCATGAAGTGTTCAGTGAACAAACCTTCGATGATCTTGAACGTTTGAGCGAGGCGTTTAAAGCAATTGAACGCGTTGAAGCGGTAACGTCAATTATCAACGTTCCGTTGGTGAACGACGCAGCGGATTTGACGGGCAATACCCAGGTTGATCAACTCACCTGGGAGTTTCAACGGTACACACCGGAAACCATGCGCTCGCTGGTGTCAGGACATCCTATTTTTACTGACTTACTCATTAACAGCCAGAATACGGCGACGGCAATTCAGATTGTTTTTAAAGACAATCCGGAGCTGGTAAAAATTGAACGCAAAATCACGGCACTAAAGGCCGAGTTCATGGGGAAAGATCTGCCGGACAGCGCTCAGGAGCAGCTTGACGCATTAGCGAAACAAGCCGATCCCATTCGGCTGGCGTTAACAGAAAAACGCAAGCAAGAAATCGCGCAAATAAATCACATCACGTCCGCAGTCGCAGAGCGCGCAAATGTTTATTTGGGCGGGCCTTATGTAGTGGGTCAACACCTGATTGATATTATTACCAGCGATCTTGTTGTATTTGGCATTGCGATTGTGCTGGTGATTGCTTTATTACTGGCAGTCTTGTACCGACGGTTGCGATGGGTAATTTTTCCGCTTAGTGCCTGTGCAGTGAGTGTGGGTATTACCTTAGGCGTGTTGGGTTGGCTTGATGTGCGGGCAACGGTAATTTCTGCCAACTTTGTGGCGTTGCAAATTATTTTAACCCTGGCCGTAATGATCCATATGATCAGCAGTTATCGCGCTATTGCCCGGGATAAGCCGCAATCTCATCAGTACGAGCGGGTAAAAGCTATGCTGCATGCCAAGTTTGCACCGTGTTTTTTTGCTGCATTAACCACTTCTGTGGGCTTTGCTGCACTGTTGTTCAGTGGATTAGCACCAGTCATCTCTTTTGGCACTATGATGTTATTAGCTACCAGTATTTCGCTGCTGGTCAGTGTCATTGGATTTCCTGCCGGACTGGCTTGTCTCAAAGCAAACAGTGAAGGTAAGGAGTGGGGCGTTTTCTCTACCTTACTCAATCGTGCTGCCGGTGTTTCTTTAAACAAGCCCGGCTGGGTATTGTTTGTGTCAGCTGGGTTATTGATTGTACTTTCCGCGGGTATCTTGCGCCTGAATGTAGAAAATTCATTTATTAATTACTTTGCAGACGACACTCGCGTTCACCAGGAGCTGGCTTATATAGACAAAGAGTTTGGTGGCACAACGGCACTGGATATTATTATTGATATTCAGCAACCACCCAGCGACGCTTCATTGCTGCTAAGTGCAAACAGTGTGAATCAACTTCAGTTGGCACAGGCTGCTGTGAAAGCATTCGAAGCAACCGGTAGTGTGACTTCTCTGGTCAATTTTACTGAGCTTGCCAAACAGCTGAACAACAATAAGCCGCTAACTGAATACGAGCTGTCGGCGATTTACTACCTGCTCGACAAAAAAGTAGTCAATCAACTGGTGGGGGCGTACTTTTCGGAAGACGCACAGCAGCTTCGTATGGCAGTTAGAATTAAGGACACTACCGAAGGCCTTGATCGCGAGCAGTTCATGACGCAATTACGCCAGGATATGCAGGCCGTATCTTTGTCTGAACAACACTATCAGCTTACGGGGTTGTTTGTGTTGTATCAGGATATTCTGGCCAGGTTATTTGATTCGCAAATAACCACGCTGGGATTGGTTTACGTGGCGCTTGGTCTGGTGTTTCTGGTGATTTTCCGCTCCGTTAAATTCGCATTGATTGCCCTGGTACCCAATGTATTAACCACACTGGCAATTCTGGGCATTATTGGATGGCTGGGCATCCCGCTGGATATCATGACAATCACCATTGCCGCAATCACCATGGGGATTGCAGTGGATGACACTCTTCACTTTGTTCACAGCTATCGGGCATCAGCAGCGCAAGGTACCGAAGCGGCTACTCGCAATGCGTTTAGTGATAGCGGCATGGCTATTCTTATCACAACGTCACTAATTGCGATCGGTTTTTCGTTATTCGCATGGTCAGATTTTTTGCCCAGTGTGTATTTTGGATTACTGACTGCAATCGCCATGTTATTGGCATTGTTGGCCGACATGACGTTGCTGCCTGCCTTGCTAAATTTGCTGCCTGGTAAACACAACCAGAATATTAACGCGAACATTCAGGAGGGCGCACATCATGCAAAATAAATGGGTTAAAGAGCTGTCAGCTACCTTTTTCGCGGGTCTGTTCATGTTAATTTCCGCCACCATGATTGGACTGGCAGGCGTACATTTTATTGAGGGATTTAACGCCGATATCGATTTTGTCTCGGCGGTGATTAAATCAATCAACGATCTGTTTATAGCACTGGCAACCTATGAACTGGCAATCGGCATCTACAAGGAATACCGTTTTAGCGAAGAAGATGATTTGTTTGATGCCATCCGGCGCACGGTAACGCGTTTTGTGAGTGTGGTGATTATTGCATTGGTGCTGGAAGGATTGATTATGATTATTAAATACAGTCAGTTAGATTTGGCTGGTAATCTGTTCTATCCGGTCGCCGTGGTGGTGGCAGCCAGTTTACTGTTGATGGCATTGGGACTATTCCTGCGCTGGAGTCGGGCAAGCGGAGCGTAGCATTCGCAAGGTCTGTTGGGGTACACTGAGGCCAACATTTACCCCCTATCAGGCTCAGTTACATGACCCACCATTTTTCTTTTAAACACCGGCTTACAGGTATTTTGCTGCTTAGTTTGGTGTTTGGGTGTTCAGAGCAAGTGGCACCCGCAAACACCACCCCTATGACACCTGACACACCAACCATTCGAATTGCCACGTTTAACGTGAGTATGGAAGCAAATAATTATCGCGCTCAGGACATCGTCCCATCAGCTACCACGTTATTAACACTGTTAAATGATCCTGAACAACCACAAATTCGAAATATTGCTGAAATTATTCAGCGGGTTGCGCCTGATATTTTGTTACTCAATGAATTTGATTTTTCGACTGGCGCAGACCCATCGGCAGCGCAGCGGTTTATTAATCACTTTTTGGCTGTAAGCCAGCAGGGGCAGACACCGCAACACTATGATTATGTATATACTGCACCAGTGAATACCGGTGAACCCAGCCCGTTTGATTTAGATCGCGATGGCGAGGCTACAGGTACTGGCGGCGACGCCTATGGCTATGGTATTTATCCGGGGCAGTATGGCATGGTACTGCTGTCAAAATATCCCATAGATTTTGAATCGGTGAGAACGTTTCAGATGTTCCTGTGGCAGGATATGCCCAATGCGCAACAACCTGTTTATCCGGGCACTACTGACAGTTGGTATGACGAAGCGGCCTGGCAGGGTATGCGGCTTAGTTCAAAATCGCACTGGGATATTCCGGTGAACGTAGAAGGAAAGTGGCTTCACGTTCTGGCAATGCATCCTACGCCGCCTAACTTTGACGGACCAGAAGACCGAAATGGTAAGCGCAATCACGACGAAATTCGATTGATGGCAGATTATTTGTCGAGTGACACATCTGGGTATATTTATGATGACCAGGGTAATAGAGGCGGTTTATCGCTCGATTCCCGGTTTGTACTCGTAGGTGATTTTAATGCCGCGGATGCAGGAGACAAATACCGTCCAGGTGTGATTGAACAACTATTGCAACACCCAGCAGTCAATGGCGATGTAGTGCCTGAAAGTGACGGTGGCAAGGCGCATTGCAACGACGCTTATTGCGCGCGATACACCGCAGAGTGGGGAGCTCGAGCAGACTATGTACTGCCGTCGCGATACAACATATCGGTTAAACAAAGCGGTGTGTTTTGGCCAGTGCAATCTGATCCACTGTATCGGTTAGTGGAGAACCGAGAGGCGAGTTCGGATCATCGTCTGGTGTGGGTCGATGTGATCCTGAACTAATGCTTATTTGATTACCCCAGCCATAAAAAAAGCCCATATCCACCGGGATATGGGCTCTTTCGAAGACACGTGATTAACAATCTTTGTCTTTCGCGTCAACGCCTTCCTTAACGTCTTCACAAGCATCTTCGATGGCATTACCAGTATCGGTAACGACTTCATCGATCTTTTCACCTGCATCTTCTGCAGCGCCATCACCACAAGCAATTACACTACATGCAAATGCCGCGATCACTGTCATTTTAAGTACATCCAATAGTTTTAACGTTTTCATAGTCATCTCCTTGTGATGTTAATGGGGTTAAACTCGCGGTGCTTTACCACGTAAAGCGCCTGCAATTAGCGAGATAACCAGCAGTACGACAAACAGGAAAAACAGGAACTGCGCAATGCCCGTTGCGGCACCGGCGATGCCACCAAATCCAAATACTGCAGCAACAATAGCAATAATAAAAAATACAATAGCCCAACCTAACATGATGTCTCCTTTATTTATCAGTAAAGACACATTAGCTAATGCGAGTTGTGTGCCATAACGTATAGCATTGATTATGTTGGGTTTTTGTTGATTTGTGGTTGGGTGAGAACAGCAGGTATAGCCATGGTTACAGGCAGCTGTGCATTTTTTACAGAGTGTAAATCCGGATTGCGGCAGACATTTTGTTGAATAGTCGTTAAGATCGCCCAATCCACCAGAATCAGGAGAATACAATGGCAAACAGCCACTCAGCCTTTATTGGACTTATGCAGCGTGCACGTAACGTTAAACGCTGGCCACTAATGGCTCAGTTTCAATCTGAAATGCTCTCTACCCATATTTATGAAGCATCGGTGATCGCTCATATGCTGGGCGTGATAGCAAAAGAGATATTTAACGAAGCCATTGAACCTGACCGTGTCGCTGCCATGGCTATTTTTCACGAAGGCAGCGAAATCGCTGGTATGAGTGATATCCCGAGTCCGGTTAAATATCACGATCCGGAAACCACACAAGCCATTAAAAAGCTGGAGCGGCGCTTTGAGCAGATGCTCATTAAGACCTTGCCTGAGCCGCTTCAGGCCACTTACGAACCCTTAATTGTGCAAGACAAGAATGATGTGCATGTTCGCCTGGCGAAAGCAGCTGATGTGTTGTGTGCGTATTTAAAGTGTGACTACGAGCTGGCGAAATCCAATCACGAATTTTCCAATGCAATGGAAGAAATGGAAGTACAGCTTAAAAAATACCGGGATATGTATCCGTGTGTTGACTACTTCTGTAAGATCTTTTTGGAAGATGCCAAAGGCACGTTAGACGAGCAAACCAAAGATTTGAATTGGGTAGAGCACGCTAACCAGGCGAACTTAAAAGGCTAGCATGCTTAAATAACGATCGCGCCAACAACATAAAGCGTTATTCTGCAACCCACACAGCCGAGGCCGGGGCAGTCTGACCAATGCCGCCTTGTATCACCAGCGTGTAAAACCGGGTGGGCAACTGCTCAGTGTCGTTTTGGCTGTTATTAACAGCAGGCTGAGCGCGGGTTTGGGCAATTTCACAATCATCTTTTACACAAGGTGATTCCGGCAGTTTTCCGTTAACATCCCGTTCAACAACAGAGAAATCTGCCGGAGGCACAGGTGCGTTTGCCTGTTCTTCTGGCAAGCTGTCAGTGGTACTCGATACAATTCTGTACCACGAAAAACCTTGCTCTTTTGCCAGTGCCGACGCGCGTTTGTGGGCGTAAGCCTCAATTTGATCAAATGCTGTATGTTCATTTGCTGCATAGGCAATGCGAAATGTCGATTCATTCAACTGATGCGTGCTGTATCCAAAGGGTTGCGAAGGGCCGGACGGCTGGAATGGCGTTGGTGAAAGATTCGCACAACCCGACAACATACAAAGCGTCAGCATGGCTACAAACACCACGCGAGTAATGCAAGTGGACGTAAACATGCGGTGTAACACAGTAATATCCATAATGGCTTCCTTTTCTTGTTACCCGGGATGGGTACTGGTTTACAAGATGGAAAGCAAACACTGTGCCTTATAAAATTGCTATAAAATACATAATGTTAAGCTTTAACTGCACGATATCTGAAGCGTGAATTTCACAATGGGTGAAATTTTTACAATTCAGTGGCGTTGTCGAATGGGGATCGTTATTTGGGCTAAATCTTCACGGCTCACCGGCTTCAGCAGCGTTTGTATAATGGGTAAACCTTTAAGTGCTTCAGGATTCGTTTCCGTACCACTTACAATAGTAAACGTTAATGAGTCGGATATGCGCATTAACGACTGGATGAGTTCGTATCCGTTGGCATCGGGTAAATGCAAGTCAACCATAACGTGGTCGTACGCGTTTGGAGAGTCTGTTATTAATTGTCTGGCTTGTCTGGCACTATTAGCAGCAGTGGTTTGGTATCCAAGGGCTGTAAGTAGTATTACCATTAGATCGGCAACATCTTCATCGTCTTCTACCACCATCACTGACGCGCTGGCAGGCTGTTGGGGTAGGCTGGATACAAGGGGTGATTCATGCAGGTATCGAATCAGCACATCACTCAGGGCTTGTCGGTCAATTGGCTTGGCAATCACATTATCAAAACCTTGTTCCAGTAAGGATTCCCGCAGGCCTTTTCTGCTGGCTGCCGTTACGGCCACTACCGGTGTAAATATGCCTTCGCTGCGCAGTGCTTTTAAGCAGTCTATGCCATTCATTACCGGCATATGGATATCCATCAATACCAGGTCAAAAGGGGTATTTGCAGTTTGGCTTTCCTGTATTTTTTCCAGTGCCTCCAGCCCGTTTTTGGCATATTGAACACTAGCCTGAGTGGTTCCCACCAGGCTGCCGGTTAGACGTCTGATATCGCGCAGGTCATCAACAATAAGCACATTGCCGTACAGATCTTTGCGAATACTTACTGGTGTAGCGCGCTGTGGCGCTTCTAAATCCAAAGTTACCCAATGGCTCACATCATCACATTGTAGTGGGATGGTAAAATGAAACTGACTGCCTTTACCTGGCTGAGACTCTACGCAGATTTCGCCGCCCAGACGGTGGACTAACTCCCGGGTGATGGCAAGTCCCAAACCGGCTCCTCCATGATTGGCTTGCATCAGATCTTCAATTTGCTCAAAGGGTTGAAATATTTTATCCAGCTTGTCTTCGGGCATGCCAATACCGGTATCTTCTACGCAGAATATCAGTAATTTTTGGGGCGCACTTGCCTTAATCCTAATGGTTACCTGACCATTCGGAGTAAACTTAATCGCATTGTTAACCAGATTAATCAGCACCTGACGAAGCCGGGTGGCGTCGGTGCTGATTTCTTCCGGAATGTTACTGTCGGCCACAACGGTTAATACCAATCCTTTCTCACTGGCTTGCATTACCATCAGGCTGTAGAGATCAGATAAAAAGCTGGCCAGATGCAGGGCAGAGGGGCTTAATTCCAGTTTGTTTGCCATGATCCGGGACATATCAAGCAAATCATTTAACAGGCTCAATAAGTGTTTACTGTTGTTCAGAATAGTTGAGAGTTCTTGTTGAATGGGCTCGTTGCTGTGGTTGTCCAACAGCATTTCCGTGTAGCCAAGAATCGATGCCAGCGGCGTGCGAAGTTCATGACCAAGATGCGCAAGAAATTTATCCTTTGCCTTGTTTTGCTGTTCAATTCGGTTGCGCTCAAGCCGTTCAGTTTCTATTTCGCGGCGAACCAGTGCGTAGCGAATCGTGCGCATAAAACGGGGTGTGTCGATTTCTGATTTCGTGAGAAAATCTTCTGCGCCCGCCCGCATTACCATGTCATCTACCACACTGTCGGCCTGACCTGTCAGCACAACAACGGGAATGGATACCGATAAGGCTTTTAACTTTGCCAGTACATCAATGGCATTTTCTTTTCCCAATCGGTAATCAAGTAAACACAGATCAAATGGTTGTTCTTTCAGCAATGAAATGGCCTGATCGCCATTTTGGGCCCAACTAATAGAAAACGTCGGTGATTTGCACTGTGCCAGTGAGTCGGCAGTAAGCAAATAATCGTCTTCATCATCTTCGATTAGCAGTAACTCAACATGGTCAGTCATGGCCTGTTACTCAGCTGTTTTGTGGAAGTTCAACAATTTCTATCCAGTAGCGGCCGAGGGATTTCATAAGCTCAACTAAGCCTTCGAAGTTTACTGGTTTGGTGATGTACGACGCCGCGCCTAAATCATAGCCTCGTAACATGTCTTCTTCTTCTTTTGACGTGGTTAAAATAACCACCGGAATTCCCCTTAAAGCGGGGTCCGCCTTGATTTCCTGCAAGGCCTCACGTCCATCCATTCGGGGCATATTCAGGTCAAGCAGAATCAGGCTGGGGCGAGGAGAGCTGGCTGGGTCGCTGAAACGCCCCTCCCGACGCAAATAAGCCAACAACTCCAGGCCGTCTTCAACGCATTGCAAATTGTTAATTACACGCCCTTCGGTGAGCGCGTCCAGCGTGAGAAGACGGTCGTCTTCATCATCGTCGGCCATTAATATAGTTATCGGCACACGGCTATGTGGCATCCTGGGTCACTCCTTGTTGTCTTGCGTTGTCGAAAGGTTGCCCATCTAAGGGTAAATACATGTCGAATCGGGCGCCTTTGCCTGGTTCACTAAATGCAGTTATTAGGCCGTTGTGGCGCTCAACTATGCGTCGGCACACTGCCAAACCTATGCCGGTGCCTTTGTATTCTGAGCGGCCGTGAAGGCGCTGAAAGGGAGCAAAGATTTTCTCTGCAAATGTTTGTTCAAAGCCAATGCCATTGTCCTGCACTGTAAGCTTCACCCAGGCCAGTCCTGGCAATAATTGATGAATTTCTTGTTCATGGCTATTCACGTGCTCACAGCGCAACGTGATTTCAGGTGGCACTTCTGTATGCTTAAACTTGAGGGCGTTTGAGAATAAATTTAAGAATAACTGCGACATCTGTGAAGCGTCAGCTTTCATTACCGGTAAAGGCTCTACAACAATGTGCGCCTGCGTCTCTTCGATGGGTATTTCCAAATCCTCAAGAATAGCCGAGACAACCTCATTTAAATCGGTATCGGTAAAATCCTTGCCACGGGTGGTTACCCTTGAAAATGCCAACAGGTCACTGATAAGCATCGACATCCGCTCGGCTGCATTGAGCATTCTGTTGAGGAAGTCCTGTCCGCGTTCGTCTATTACATCCTGGTAGCCGGTACTTAAGCGATTGCCAAAGGCGCGAATTTTCCTGAGCGGCTCCTGAAGATCGTGAGAGGCTACAAACGCAAAATCTTTTAATTCGCGGTTACTGCGCGCCAGTTCCTCTGAATACACTTTGAGTTCTGACGTGCGTTCTTCCACTCTCGACTCCAGCACCATGTTGTGATGCTGAAGTTCGCGGCGGTGCTTAATGGTTTCCCGAATGTTAATTCGCAACAGAAAAAACATACCGACAATAAGCAGCCCGGTGGTTACCGAGGAGATGATCAGGTTGTTCACGGAATCAATGCGAAGCTTAACCAGCGTCGCGACATGCAGCTGTTGTAATCTTCGTTCTTCCTCTGCAATCTGGTTAAACAAGGTTTCAAATCGATCGTACAGCGCCAATCCAACCTGAGAATTAAAAATGCTCAGGGCTTTGGCGTGCTTGTCGGCGCGGGCCAATTCCACGGTCTCAATAAGCTCATTCAATTTTTGCTTAGCCAGTTTAACCAACTCTTCGATACGCTGGCTTTGCGCTTCAAAGTCAGATTTGATGGCGTTTGCTTCAACATCGGCAAGCAGTTTGTTTACCTGGTTGAGTGTTTTCTCATAGTCTTCCAGATAGGCGGGATTATCTGACAGAAGAAAGCCGCGTTGACCTGATTCTGTGCGCAGAACGGCAACGTGCAGGGCATTAACAGAATCGATTACCTTATTGGTGGTAAATATACGCGCTTCTACGGCGGCTAGTTCATCCAATGTATGAATGGTATAAATTGAATTTGCAGTAATAACAACCACTATTAAAGCGATCATTAGTACCCAGGAGGATGCCGTTCGAATCAATCGCTTCATTCAGGATTATCCTGTGAATCGGGACGATTTCTTGCCACTATCTGACTCAGGCTCTCGCTGCAGGATTTGCATTCAGTTATGATTTTATCGAGTGCAATCATCGCTTTTTCTACAGGCACATCGCCATTGAGTGCCATTTTAATCAGCTCGGCTTGCATGGTTATGCGATTCAAAGGACGACGTGCATCGTGCACGTCAACCTGCAATTGTTCAAACTGTTGCTCATTCATTCCTTGCGCGTTCCTTCCTGTTATTTATCGCTGGCGCTTGGGTGACCGTAAGCATGTAGTCGGTTGTACGGGGTTTTTGTTCTAGTACTAAGCATTTCTGCTGCCGTGGTTTTATTGCCATCTACTTTTTCAAGCGTGGCATAAATGAGTTCCTTCTCAACTTCTTCTATGGTTCGTCCGGCTTTTAAGCCCGAAGATAAGTTTTGCTTTTTGGCAAACGGCGACTCAATCGTTTTTGGGAGATCCAGCGTACTGCTCTGCGGATCACTCATAATGGCAGCCCGATGTACAAAGTGACGAAGTTCCCTGATATTGCCTGGCCAGTCATACGCAGACAGTTGCTCGAGTTGACTGGATTGCCACTGATACTGCGTACCATTTTCTTCGTTTAGCTGGTGAATAAAATACTCGGCCAGCATGGGAATGTCATCTTTGCGCTCGCGCAATGGCGGGATCGTGATGGGGAATACGGCTAAGCGAAAATAAATATCTTCACGCAGTACTTTGCTTTGGGCAATTTCTTCCATTGAACGATTTGTGGCCGATACCACTCGGCAATTAACCGGGATAGTTTTAGTTCCACCTACGCGAATAACGACTTTATTTTCCAGCACCCGCAATAAATTGGGCTGCATGTCGATAGGCATTTCGGTAATTTCGTCCAGGAATAACGTGCCGTTTTCGGCCTGTTCAAATACGCCTGCTTTTTTTCCTACTGCGCCGGTAAACGCGCCTTTTTCGTGGCCGAACAATTCACTGCCAATTAATTCTTTGGAAAATGCACCGCAGTTTGTGGCGACATAAGGGCCTTCGGATTCTGATGCCTGATGTATTGCGGCTGCTACCACTTCCTTGCCTGCACCACTTTCGCCTAACAGCATCACATTAGCCTGCGTTTTACTGACCCGGCCGATCAGCTTATACAATTCATGCATGCACGCTGATTCGCCAATCAGGTGGCCAAAATGCTTGGTAAAGGCGGGCTTTTTAGCGTTAGGCGAGGAACGGGCAGAAGACTTACGACTTAATACCTGCTCGATATCTTCGCGTTGAATAGGTTTTACCAGGTAATCCACTTTCGGTCCGCAGAGGTCTTTAATGATGCCTCTAACAGATGGATGACCGGTGATCAGGGTAACATGGGTTGGAGATTTTTCAGGAAGCGATTCCAGTAAATGTAACCCGGAACCGTCCGGTAGCATGAAGTCCAGTAATATGTGGTCGAAGGTTTCTTTTTTAACCCAATCCCGGGCCTCTTCCAGATTGGTAGCAGTAAGTACCTCGTGGCCTAAAAACTCGATGATAGTGCAGGCTACGTCCAGAAATTCAGTATCGTCGTCGACAAGCAGTACAGTAAGCACGGGAGCATCCTTTCATTAAATAAAACTCTGGCAATAGTTCAATTACGGAAGGCCAGGTTGTTGGGATCAAAAAAATTTTAATAATTCGGTGTGGTAGATGTATACCCGTGCCGGCTTATTCTGACACGGAATCTATTGAGGGTAACGACATGGTCTGATAGCGCAATTCCCCTAAAAATGATCTTGCCGCAGGCCCGAGTCGATCACCGTCGGCAAAGCATAAGAATAATAACGCTTTCCTGACGCCGCCTTGATCCAGTGGCAGCGGTTTTAATAAGCCACTGTCCAGTTCGTTGCGAATAATTGCCAGGGGAAGCCAGGCAAATCCCAATCCTTGGCGAATAATATCTATCGATGTTCTTACGTGGCTTACGGTCCAGCGCTGATCCGCTCCTAACCAGCCCGATTCTGCTTTGCGGTCGGTTGAGGAATCCCTCACCACAATCTGACGATGCCCTTTAAGGTCTTCCAGCGTTAGCAAGCGTCCTAATGCATGGAGGGGATGAGAAGGGTGAGCTACGGCAATAAAATCAATTTCACACAAGTCTTCTGAAAAACCACTGTTAAACGGAAACGGGGAAATGCCAAGGTCAACCTCGCCTTCTTTAAGCAAGGTATTGGCTCCGTTTAACACGGTCTCCATTAATTCAATGCGAAGCAGTGGGTAATTTTGTGATACTTTATTGAGTGCTTTGTAGAGCATTTCCGGTGGGAAAATAATATCCACTGCAATTCGCAGGTAAGTTTCAACGCCCGATTTCAGGCTATTGGCAACCGACTCTACTTTGTGGGCCTCATCCAGTAAATAACAGGCCCGGCGATACATCAATTCTCCGGCTTCTGTTAATGAGACCCGACGCCCCTCGTTGATAAACAGCGTAAGGCCCAGCGCCGACTCGAGTTTTTGTACGGCATGGTGAATACTTGACTGGCTTTTGTGAACCTGTTCAGCGGCTTGATTAAAGCCTCCGGCATCCACTACGGCTTTAAACATTCTCCATTGTTCGAGTGTCGCTTTTAAATTCAAATGTTGCTCTCCGCTGTATTATGAAAATGCTTTTTGAATGGTGGGTACGTCACAAGTGACTACTGAAACGTGTTGATAACCCATTCTGGATAGTTGTTCTGCCGATAGCATTGCTCTGGCCCCGGATGCACAATGCAGGTATATCGGTGTGCCGGGATCCTTTACCAATTCCAGCATTTTCATTTCCAGCACGCCTCTGGGGATGTTGATTGCTCCTCTTGCAGGACTGGTAGCATGCTCGGCAGGCTCTCTAACGTCAATAACGAAACCGTCGTGTTGTGCTTTTTCTCCGGCAGCCTGAGCGGCAGTAATTTTGCGGGGCTGCGGTTGAATAGCAGCCAGTCTTTCCTGAATAGTGAGTAACATGTCGCTCTCCTGATGGGTTATTCAATTCGTATTCTTAATTTATCGGGAATTTATCAGCTAAAAAACGGTCTGTATCTGATACAGCGCAAGGTGTAGAACAAATACTCGCTGATATGTTGGTATTAGCTACACTATAGCCTAATACCAATTCGCATAGTAGTTTACCCACTCAGCAACACTGACAGGTTTTTTAGCTAGGCTTGGTTGTGCAGGTTTGGTGGTTCCAAATCAAGCAAGCGTAACAACGCTAAAAAGCCTGTCAGTATTGCCCGAAGGGAGTGGCCAAAACGACTTACATCTGTGTTGCGCCCTCTGGACATAGAATGGCTATGCCTCAGAGTGCG
>NZ_JBLBUE010000097.1:0-13315 GCF_047290655.1 Alteromonas sp. AMM-1
ATCTTTACCGTCATAAGTTTCCAGCACCGCATATCGCATTTTAAATTCGCGCACAAATCCCTTGCTGCCATCATCCAGTTCTACAAAGTCGCCCACGGTGAGAGAGCGGTCGAGCAAAATGATAATGCCCGAGATGAAATTAGAGGCGATGGTTTGCAAACCCAATCCCAACCCGACACCCAATGCACCACCGAACACTGCTAATGCGGTAAGGTTGATGCCCATCACATTCAGCAGTAACAGAAAAATCACGCAGAACATGGCCACTTCAAACAACTTGGCAAAGACTTCTTTGGTGGGCACATCAAATTCTTTGTGATTGCGAATGATATCTTTACCAATAGAGTTAGATGCCCGGCCCAGCCAGAATAGCAACACGCCAAACACCAGTACTCGGGCAATACCGTAAGCGGACACATCCACATTGCCCACACTAAACGATATTGCGGTTAAGGCGCCGATGACTTTGGGTAACACATTGATCATGTGTAAGAACACAATGGGTAGCCCTACCCAACGTAAAAACGTGGCAATACCCACGCTTTTAACAAACGCTCTTATGAAGGAATTCAGGAATATCATCACAGCAATAACCACTGCAATTTCCAGTAACCAGGCGTCCAGTTGGTATTGTTTACCCAAAACGGACGTGAGTTTTAACAACGAAATGGTAATGATGGGAAAGAAGGTACCGCCCGCTTTATAGCCCAGCACTTGCAGCGAGTGTGCGCCTTCATGAGGCTCCTCGCGGGTAACCGCAAACTGGTCGCGTACTTTAACGGATAGCAGCCAGGCCACCAGATAAATCAGCAGTATGGCTCCTGCCTGATAGACAAAGGTTGGGCTGACAATGGTTTGTTGCAACAGCGCAAGCTGTTCCTGGATTTCAGCAATGATAGTGTCCATGGGCGAACCTGTGTGGAAAGCAAGTTGCGCATGTTGTAACGCTAAATAGGAGCAGGGTAAAGCATTTACTGTTGTTTATTTTATATTGTCTGTACTCTCGCCTGCATGGATTTTCGTTAAAGCCAGCCTTTTTGTCGGGCGATGCGCGCCGCTTCAATGCGGTTTGACGCATTTAACTTATTGGAAGCGCTGGATAAGTAGTTGCGCACCGTGCCGGGTGACAGGTGCATTTCCGCCGCGATTTGCTCGGTTTGTTTACCGTCTGCGGCTAATTTTAACGCTTTGCGCTCTTTGTCGTTTAACGGATCGGCCTCTTCCCAGGCATCCACAATTAGCTCTGGCGCTATCATTTTACGTCCTTGCATGACTCTGCGGATGGCATTCGCTAAATCATCACTTGGCGCATCTTTCAGTAAGTACCCTTTTACACCGCAGTCCATGGCTCTGCGTAAATACCCTGAGCGGGCAAACGTAGTCAGAATAATCACTTTGCAGGGCAGTGATTGTTGCTGAATGCACTGCGCCAGCTCCAGGCCGGTCATCACTGGCATTTCGATGTCGGTAAGCACAATATCCGGATGCAAAGACTCGATTAAGCTCAACGCCTGCTTGCCATCACTGGCTTTGCCGACTACCTGTAAATCAGGCTCCAAATCCAGCAGCGCAGACAGTGCGCCCAGCAACATGCCCTGATCTTCTGCAATCAGAATTTTAATGGGTGTAGTCATAATGGCACCGTTACAGTTATGTTGAATCCGGGCTTGCAGCTAAACACAATATCGCCACCTAACGCTGACACGCGCTCGCGCATCCCTTTTAACCCATTCCCCTCGGTGAACACCTTGCAGCTGCCGTTATCTGAAATAGTAAGCTGAATGTGAGTGTTAGTTGCCGCCGTTTCTATCTGGCAGCGATTGGCATTAGCGTGTTTCACCAGATTGGTGACGGCTTCTCTTACAATAAATCCCAGCGTCGCGTCGATGCGTGCCGGTAGTGTTTGCGCTGGCACCGAATAAGCAAATGCCACATCTACGGAATTCAGCAGGGTTTTGGCATTGGCAAGTTCAGAGGCCAGATCTTTCTGCCGGTACCCGGTTACCGCTTCGCGTACTTCCGACAGCGTCCGACGGCTGATTTGCTCCAGCTCAGCAATTTCCTGCCGGGCTTTAGCGGGGTCGTGGTCAAATAGCTTTTGCGCCAGCTGTGCTTTCATGGTGAGCATGGCAAACGTGTGGCCAATTAAATCGTGAAGATCCCTGGCAATCCTCTCCCGCTCTGCTGTGGTAGCCAAGCGCTTCACTTCTTCCTGAGTTAGTTTAAGCTCGGCATTTTTTTTGGCTATTTCCCGCTGAAACACATTTATGCCGCCAATCATTAATGAAAAAATCAGCGCCGGGCCGTAAAAATAAGCCGGTAAATCACGCAGCCAGGTGAGCAACACAATGTACACCAGTATCGCAGCAATAGTGGCAATACTGTGTTTGGGCGGGCCGATATGCGCGGCAAACGCACTGGCGTACACAAAAAATACGCCCGCCCCAGGGTTTACTAACGTCATCACTGAGCCTATCGCGCAAATCGCCGCAATGTAGTAAAGGGTATGCAGGCCACAAACCCAGTAGGCGCGGAAGTAACAGGCCAGAAAGGCCAGTGTTCCCGCCGCACTCAGCCAAATGTGCCAGACTGGCGGATCGTAAAAGAAAAAGTGCACAAAAAACATGCCCAGGTACACCAGCCAAAAGTACGGTAATACCCCTATCTCACTGTCATCCGGCAACAACTTACCGTGAATAAATCGCGCCACCTGGCTTATTGGCTTTGTCATAATTACTCAAAAAACACGCCCTAGTACTCAAACTCGCGGCTGAAAAAAGTTACTCGAATTCGATGTTGTCCAGTTCAAAGGTAAAGTCAGGCGTTGCGGCTCCGGCTACCCACCCTATACCTGCAACATTGTGCCAGTCCACCCCGCCAATATCCTCAAGGGCGACAGAAACCCGCTGGCATTCAGAGGTAACAGCAAAACTCACTTCACTGGGCCGCGCCGTTTGAGGGTTCAACACCATGAGTCTGAACTGACCATTGGTCCCTTTCACATCGAACACTATACGCTTGAAATTACTCAGATTGTAGCCACTACTCATGGTTTCCCCAAACATCAGGAATGCGCCTGCCCACGGGTAGGGGAATGCCGGGCCAATACGCCCTTCAACCTTTAAAGCGCCGCTCCCGTCACAACCGTTTTCAACATAGTGAATCGATGCCACAGAATCGCCCTTCATCATTTGGTCGGTAGAGACCACAAAGCGTGTGCCAAGCTTCGGTGTAAGATCAGATTCAAAATCACTCACTACACCCGATACAGGCGTGATACCAGTTGCGGTTTCAGCTTCAAAGTAGGCAGGTACTTTTGCGCCGTTTTTAACAATCGCGCGAATGTGCTGTGTATTGCGAATGTCATGTCTGGGGTCACGCGCCAACACCACAAAATCTGCCCGAGCCCCTGGCTTCAGGTTACCCCGCTCACCAATGTTAAAACGGGAATAAGGCAAGTAGGTAGCCGCTTGCAGGGCTTCGGTAGGTGACAATCCACTGTCCACCAGCAGGGCCAGCTCGTCGTGCAAACTGATCCCGTGGGCAGTGCCCTGATTAGGCGCATCCGTACCGGCCAGCACCTCAATGCCCGCGTTGTGCATGCGGCGAGTGTTCACTTTGGCAATGTCAAAGTAATCATCCGACACGCGATCAGAATCGATGTCATTAGCAATGGCATGTTCAACATCAGCACCGATATGCCCGCTAAAGGCAGAATGCGTAATAAGTGCCTGCCCGCGCCCTTCCCCGGCTATGGATGCCAGAATAGATAACGTAGGAATAATAAACATGTTGCGAGATTGCATCAGGGCAATCAATTCCTCACTGGCAGGTTCCCCACCGAAAGTATGTACAAGGCCATCAGCACCGGCCTTTGCCGCATGCTCTGCCGACGTTAGGTCCATTACGTGCACCACCGCCAGTGCGTGTTGTGTATGCGCTGCATTGACCACGGCTTCAAGGGTTGGATAATCTATTGAGGTAAAACGCCCTTTATGACCAGCCTCACTGGCCGATGCGTCGTACACAATTTTGATGTAATCAGAGCCTTCCGCTAAGCGGGCAGCCACAAAGGCGTCAGCTTCACCGGGCGTGGCAATGGTGGGAATGGTTATACCGTACTCGGTGCCATGACCCCCTTTACTGGTAACCAGTACGCCTGACGAAAACAAGTCGGCTTCGCGCACGGTGGCAAGGCTGTCACGCTGTGCTCGTTTCGACAACATGAACTGGGGGTCGGTAAACATGTCCAGCGTTGTGGTTACACCGTATTGCAGAGACTGAGTAAGGGCATTGCCCCAATTGTGGGTATGGGCATCAATTAGTCCGGGAATAACAAACCCGCCCTGCCCGTCTACCATGTCCAACTCTGCGTTACCTGATTGCGCCCCAACGTCAGCCCCAAGGGCCATGATGCGGCCATTGTTAACCACGAGCGTGGTATTTTCATGCCATTGTTCACCATCGAACACGGTTACGTTAGTCAGCCGATAGCTGACAGATTCAGGCCAATCAATGGAACTTTCCTCCGCCGAATTGCGGGCAGCAGGCGTTATCTCAGGCGTAGGCAACAAGCTGATAAACAGTCCAATCAGCGCCAGGCACACCACTGCAATAATTGACATTCGCATTGTACACTCCTTGTTTAATGACGGTTATCGATACGCTCAAATTGCTTTACAGAGAGTGCCAAAAACACTGCCGTGTAAGCAACCAATGCACCCACATGCGCATACCAGGGCGCACCTGAATGGTTGCCCTGAATAGCCAGAGCAAGTTGCGCCAGATGATAGGCAGGAAACACATTAGCCAGCATTTCCATCGATGTAGGGAACAGTTGAATAGGCACCCAAAGTCCCGAGAAAAACGCCATGGGCAAGTAAACGATATTCACAATAGCCGGTGCGGCTTTGGCCGATACGGTAAGCCCAATAAATAAGCCAATCGCGCAAAATGGTAGTGTACCCACAAGCACTGTAACCAGTGTAAGCACCCACTGACCTCTGGTCATAACCACATCACCAAACAGCGCACCCAGTGCGAACAAGCTTAAAATAATGATGAGCGCAAACAGCTGAGCGGTAAAAATTCGCGCGGCGAAATAGCTGCTCACCGGCATCGGACTCACCAACTTAAGGCTCAAGATCCCCTTGTCTTTGTCGGACGCCACATCGGCACCAAACGAGAACAATGCGGGACCAATAGCGCCGAACACGGCGTAGGTGGCCATCATGTATTTCGCTGTGTTACCAGCATGCCCGCCCATGGCATTGAACAACAGACCAAAAAACACATAAAACATCACCGGGAATGCCAGACTTGGGATCACAAATGCCGGGCTTCGAAAGGTTTTTAGCAGCTCGGTTTGCGTTTCCAGCAACAGTATTTGCCAGCGCTTCGACACAGACAATGGCATAGGTTGAATGAGATTCATGCTGATTTCTCCTGAATAGTCTGAATGTGGGTATGTGGTGTTTGAGTAAGGTGCAAAAACGCATCTTCCAGAGAAATCCCTGTTACCGTTAAATCCTGAACATTGCCTCCGCTAGCCAATAGTGCATACAAATGGGCTTCTGGAGTGGCCGATATCAACTCGATGTATTCCCCCCTGCGTTGCACCTGAACGTCTTGTAGCAGATTCTCAATATTGGCAATGGCGTGTGTACTGCGAAAACGAATACACTTTCCGCCTAATCTGGCTTTGATGTCAGCCGGGATCCCTTCTGCCACCACTCGACCTTTCGACAGCACCACAATGCGGTCGGACAGCGCGTCGGCTTCTTCCAGATAATGCGTTGTGAGCAACACGGATGTGCCATTGGCCGCCAGCGTACGAATACAGGTCCAGAACTCTCGGCGAGCGGTGGCATCGAGCCCTACCGTTGGCTCGTCCAGAATAACCAGACGCGGATTACCGATGATCGCCATGGCAAACAGCAAGCGTTGTTTCTGACCACCAGACAGCGTTTGCACCTTGCGGCTGGTGAGGTCGGTTAACAAAGCGGTTTTCAACACATAATCAAGTGGCAGACTGTTAGGATAGTAACTGGCAAATAACCGGAGTTGTTCGTTCACGGTGACGTTATCGGGCAACGCGGCAGATTGGAGCATTACGCCCATTTGCTGTTTTGCCGCCCAATGACCCGGCTTGTAGTTAAACACCACAACCTCGCCAGCGTCCGGGCGAAGCTGGCCTAGCAGTGTGCTAATAGTGGTGGTTTTTCCTGCGCCATTCTCGCCTAACAAGGCAACCACCTCGTTAGCCTGAATGGTCAGATTAATCGCGTCGAGCGCAGTTTCTTTGCCAAAGTATTTTGACAGCTGACGGATGCTAACCAAAGTGTGTTGAGACGTTTGCATAATGAATCTCCCTAGTGTGGAGACCAGTATGCCCAGCGCAACGAATTGGCGTAATTAGCATGTGTCACAACTTTTATGTGACATTTGTCATAACTTGCGCGTTAGGGCGCTATGCCCGGTATCGCATGGCTTCTACAAATAATGAAAAGGCCGGGGAGTATTGGCTGCGATTAGGGTAATACAAATAGTAGCCGGGGAACTCATCACACCAATCATCCAGCACGCGGATAAGCCGGCCATCGGCCACCGCGTCTTTCACCATGTCCTGTGGCAAATAAGCAATGCCTACGCCTTTCAGCGCGGCATCACTTATAAAAAAGGACTTGTTTACGGTTAACGGGCCTTCAACCCGCACGTTTACCTCTCGCCCGTCTTTTTCGAAATCCCAAACCAATAATCGCCCATAGGTAGGCAGGCGTAAATTAATACAACGGTGATCTGACAAATCCCTGGGGCTTTGAGGGATGCCGTGCTTCTCAAAATAAGCAGGCGAACCCACCACAGCCATGCGCAGTGGCGGAGAAATACTCACGGCAATCATGTCTTTTTCGAGGCTTTCACCTAACCGCACACCGGCATCAAATTTATCAGCAACGATGTCAGTAAGGGCATAATCCACCGACAGTTCAATGTGGATATCCGGGTAGGTTTGCATAAAATCGAGGATTTTAGGCCATAGCACATTCCGCGCGGCATGCTCAGCAGTTGAAATTCGAATCGTACCCGACGGGCTGTCTTTCAGGGCATTTAATGAGTCGAGTTCATTTTCGATATCCTGCAACCTGGGGGCCACGGAGCTATACAACTTTCGCCCTACTTCGGTGAGCGACACGCTGCGCGTGGTGCGGGTAAACAGGCGCAGCCCTAAGCGCTCTTCCATTCCTTTGATGGTATGACTCAGCGCCGACTGTGACACCGACAAACGGGCAGCGGCACGCGTGAAACTCTCTTCTTCAGCAACAGCAATAAAGGCAATTAAATCGTTTAATCGGGTTTTCATAGGCTACGTCTTATTGGCTGGCTATAACCATAACAGAAACATTCTTGACTTGCCTGACCGAAAATGAGGAGAGACAGCGAGATCATGCGTTGGGTACATTGAACAAGCTGTCTCTGGGCACAAACTCTAGGAATACTAACCTTTTGCGATTTGTGGCGCGAAAGGCTGCTCATACAATCGCTTACCGGTTGCCTGATACAGTGCATTGGCAAGTGCAGGAAATATCGGCGGGAATGGCGGTTCACCGAGACCGGTTGGATCGGTGTCGCTTTGAACAAAACTCACGCTGATGTTCCGGGGGATCTCGTTCATGCGAATCATCCGGTAACGGTCGAAGTTTTGCTTATCGGGTTTGCCGTCGGTAAAGGTCATCTCGCCGTACATGGCATTGCCAATACCATCAATGACAGCCCCTTCCACCATATTAACCGCCCCTTCGGTGTTCACCACAATGCCGCAATCAAGCACACTAAACACATTATCAATCTGCGGATTGCGCGGATTGGCTGCGCTCAGTGTGACTACATGTGCGGCATAGGAGTTGTGGCAATAATACACTGCCACACCTTTGGGCGTAGTGGCTGGTATGCTGTCCCAGCCGGCTGTTTCCCGCAATTGATGCAGTACTCCGGCGTAACGGGCGGCGTCGTAATCATTGTTGCTACCCACCGGATTTTGTTGCGCCCGCTTTAGCAACGATAAACGTAAATCAATGGGATCCTGCCCCATGACTTCTGCCACTTCGTCCAGGAATGCCTGCTCGGCCATGGCCATAAAATTAGAGCGCGGCGCACGAAACGCCCCCACCGTAATATTCGAATCAAGGGCAGTGCCTTCCGCCAGATAGTGCTCGATGGCACCGGCAGGGAAGCGGTTTTCATGCACGCAATGCTCGGGTACACCTACGCCACTAACGTGATAGGCAATTAACTCTTTGCTGGCAGACAGCGCCGCACGCAGTTTTACCGAATACGTTGGGCGGTAAATGCCCATGGTCATGTCGTCTTCGCGGGTATAGATTAACTTAACCGGCTTATTAACCTTTTTCGATATTACCGCGGCTTCAACCAAATAATGCGAATATGCCCGACGACCAAACCCGCCGCCCATGCGTTTCATGTCTATCTCAATATTGTCGGGCGAAACCTTTAACCGCTCGGCAAGGGTTTGACGAATAAAAATCGGCCCCTGCAACGGCCCTGACACTTTAATCACCTCGCCAGTGGCATCGGCAAAGAAGTTCATAGGCTCCATAGTGTTATGTGCCAGATAGGGCGCGTAGTAGGTGCTTTCTACAATCTGCGCTGCTTGTTCAAAAGCGGCTTCTGGATTCCCGTCCCGGCGCAATACATCTAATTTACCGGCTTTGCCGCTCAACACATCCTCCATAGCTTGTTTGTGACCGGCTGTACTTTCCAAACCACCTGGCACCTTGATAACCGCAGGGGAGCCAAAGCGGTCAATGGTTTCTTCGTAGCCATCAAACGTTTTCCACTGAGCGTTAAGCGCTTTTTTAGCTTTTATCACCTGCCAGGTGGAGTCACCTACAATGGCCACCATGGTGGGAAACGCGGTTACATCAAAATAGTTCTTGGTGTACTCCGGCTCTATGGAATCAAATACAAACACATCGCGAATACCGGGCATCGATTTAATGGCTTCGGTGTCGGCACTGGCCAGCGTTTGCCCGAATGCAGGCGCGTGCACAATCATGGCAATCAGCATGCCATCAACCTGCGTATCCATACCAAACAAGGGTTTGCCGGTAACAATATCCTGACCCACCAGATTCTTTTTAGCTGAGCCGATTAACGTGAAGCTGTCTTTTGATTTAACGGCGACGTTTTCAGGCACGGGCAAAGTGGCTGCCAACGACGCTAACTCGCCGTAACTGGCCTGTTTGCCCGATGCCGTGTGTTTTACTGTGCCCTGATGCGTGGTTAGCGAAGCCATTGGCACATTCCAACTACCTGCTGCGGCTTGCATCAACATATGCCTTGCTGCTGCGCCCGCCATGCGCAAGCTGCTCCATGCCTGCCGGATAGACTGACTGCCACCCGAAAACTGCCGTTGATAAAGCGCCGGATCATAAGGGGCTTGCTCAGCCGAAATCGACTGCCAGTCGGCGTCGAGTTCTTCCGCCAGTATCATGGGCATAGAGGTCATCAGGTTTTGTCCGAACTCCGGGTTTGGCACCATAGCCGTTATAACCCCGTTGCTGGCTATGCGAATAAACGCATTTAAACTAAACAACTTGTCAGGCAGGCTATCGGCGTCGGCACGCGCTGCCAGAGACGATCCCAGCCAGGAGAAATTGATCAACAAACCACCACCTGCCGCGGCAGAAGCCCGTAAAAACTGACGACGGCCGATGGAAGTGAGTACATTTTGTGTTGGGGAGTGTGTTGTCATGCCATTCTCCTTACACGTTTACAACGTCGATTGACGCTGTTTTGATGGCCGCTTTAATGCGGGTGTAAGTCGCACAACGGCAAATATTCCCGCTCATACCCGCTTCAATTGCTTTATCGTCGGGGTTTGGATTATTTGCCAATAATGCCGCAGCCGACATAATTTGACCTGACTGACAATAACCACATTGCGCAACGTCGTGTTCCAACCAGGCTTTTTGTACCGGGTGCTCGCCGTTTTCAGACAGCCCTTCAATGGTGGTTACCGCGTTATTGCCAACTGCAGAAACTGGTAACTGGCAAGCGCGCATAGCACTGCCATTAAGATGTACAGTACACGCACCGCACATGGCAACACCACAGCCATACTTAGTGCCCACTAATCCTAATTCGTCGCGAAGTACCCACAACAATGGGGTGTCAGCCTCAACCTCCACCTGATGGGAGGTGTTATTAACGTTTAACGTGTAACGTGGCATGCGTGCACTCCTGGCAGCGTAAATAAATTGAGTCAGATTCAACTATAGCAATCATTAGTCGAAGCACTATTGAATTATTCCGCAAAGAATAATGAGAAAAATTCATCAATCACTATCACCGGTCTCATTCAATTTATTGATGTATTTATTTACCTATATAAAAGTGTCACCTATGCTTTTACTACTAAAGTTGCAGGCAACCTCTCATTTTATGAGCGACATGTTAACGCTATTGAGGATCGCCAGTATAAGGGAACAACCATGCCACAGTTCGATACACTGACAGGCCTGTTTAGCCGCAGAGAAACTATTGCTTGTGTTGAAGCGCTTGCAAGGGATTGTGGCATTGAACATTTAGCCATTATCGATGTTGAACTACTTCGCTTCGGCAGTATCAATAATGCCGTGGGTCCGGACACAGCGGATAAAATTATCAAAACGGCTGCTGCCAGATTGTTAAAGCAGTTTTCTCACGTACCGGTAATAGGTCGTTTGCATGGCGACCATTTTTGCCTGATATTTACCCAATCTGAGAATCTGGAGGATGAAATCAGCAAATTACTTGAATTTGCGCAACGTCCAATGGCTATTGAAGGGCAGATAATTGTGCTGGGATTACGGCTGGGAATTGCAAAAGGCAAGGCGTCTCTTTGTGACGGGAAAACCTTAGTTAATCACGCGGAAATTGCTTTAAACAATGCAAAGCGAAGGAACCTGAATATCGTAGAGTTTTCCCCGACAATGGTTTCAGATGCGCAACAGGCCCACGAAATAGAAAATGATTTACGCGTATCATTATTCATTAATTCCAATGAGTTACATCAGGCTCTGACGAATAATGAATTTGAACTGTATTACCAGCCCATCATCAATATTGCGAGGAAACGGGTAGAATATTTCGAGGCATTGATACGCTGGCGCCATCCAGTGAAAGGCCTGATCCCTCCGCTACAGTTTATTCCTATCGCAGAACGCATCAACATAATGAACATACTCGGGCAATTCATCATAGACAGAGCGTGTTTGGACGCAGCCAATATTCCCGAAATGAAGGGCCACACACCTGGTATCAGTATTAATATCAGCCCGTCTCAATTCCAGGATGCCGAGATATTATTGGCAACGCTTGAGCGAGCAATCCAAACTACCGGGATTTCGAGCAAGCAAATCCAGCTGGAAATTACTGAGTCAACCGAGTTTTGCCATGTTCTGGAAGACTCACTCGCCTCACTCAAAGACCTTGGCGTGAAGCTTTCTATCGACGATTTCGGCACCGGCTTTTCCGCAATTTCCAGGTTAATTGAACTGCCGTTTGATTGCATAAAAATAGATAAAAGCTTTATTCGTGATTTAGTGTGTAGCGATACGAAAACCAGGAATAAAGCCGAGAAAATGATTTCAGGTCTCATCAGAATTGCCGAATCTATTGGTCTGAACATCATTGTTGAAGGCGTGGAAACCAAAGAGCAACTGGCATTAGTAGGCGCATTTGGTGCGACGTTAATTCAGGGTTTCTATTTCGCAAAGCCGATGCCATTTGATCAGGCAATTTCATTCCGAATTGAAGAGGAAACGGTATGAGTTCGCTCTCTCAGATCGCTTATATCAGCCGCAGTGCCATTGTCGGTAACCAACATACTGTTGAAAACGAAATTACCCGTATTTTACAGGTTGCACAAAGCAACAACAGAGCAAAAAACATCACGGGAGCACTCTTGTACTCAGGCGGCTATTTCTGTCAGGTTATAGAAGGTACGCAAGAAGATATTGAAACGCTTTTTGAGTCTATCCAAATGGATGCCCGGCACATGTCGGTAACCGTATTGAATTACGAACAAATCGCAACCAGGCAATTTGGCGATTGGCAAATGGCCCTCGCGGGCATTGAAGAATCACTCCGCTTTCATGTTGAAGGCCTGGTTGACGATGCAACTCACATTAAAGTTCAGGAAAGTGCCAGAGATGTAGTAAATACGCTGTATAAACTGGTGATGCAAAAGCAGCATATATTCACTCAACGAACCAACCCATAACCGGAATATTGCGTTTACAGCGGATAAATCAGCGACACATTGATAAAGTCCAGTCCGGGATTAGAGGCGGTTATACCACCATTTGAATAATGCATATAGCGCAGTGAAACCGCGAGCCCTGAATTGAGCTGCATAAGCAAGCCCAGCCGGTCTTCAAACTGAAACTTGGATCCCAAATCCTTCTGCCCAAAATGGCGGTTTTCCAACAGGCTGGCGCCGATACCAAATTCCAGTTCAGTGGGTATTGAAAAAAGCCTGCCTAATGATTTGCGGAGCACTGGCGTAACTGCATAAACGGCGTTGTTATCAAATCCAGAATCCGCCCCTGCTGCCTGTAGTTGAGTAAGGCTTAATTCGGTAGTAACCGCCACCCTGCCCAATAATGGCAGGCGGTAATTGGCTGATGCCCAGGGCGACAGCCCTAATCTGGCCCCGGCAATTTCCCCTTCGCCTTTAAGCACGTCTACCGAGATTTGATTAAGCGCCTTTGCGGTTGACGAAAACAGGGTGAAAGTAAAGATAACCCAAAGATAGTTGTTAAGCGTATAACGCACGCTGTTAATACCTCTCTTCAAATAAGTAAACTGAAAAACGCAGCGCTGAATTGCATTATCCAGCGCTGCATATATTTGAATTAACCGGCTTGCTGCCAGCTCAGGGCGCCGCTAAAACTGCGATAGACATCGACTAAGCGAAGAAAGTGCGCTTGCTCGACTTGCGCGAGCTGATCGCGGCTGGCAATAAGTTCGCGCTCTGAATCGAGTAATTGCAGAAACTCCAGACTCCCTTCTTCGTAGCGAATCCTGGCGATAGTGGCAGACTGCTGACTGGCTTTAAATTGCTGCCTGGCACTTGCTAACTGTTCGCGGCTGTACTGGTAGCTTTGCAACGACAAGTCCATGTCGTTTACCGCTTCAATCACGGATTGTTCAAAGCGAGCCAACTGCGCATCAGCATCAGCATTTGCTGCACGCACCTGTGCTTTTACTGCCGACCAGTTTAGCCCCGACCATTGCAACGTAGGCGCAATGC
>NZ_JBLBUE010000098.1:0-12986 GCF_047290655.1 Alteromonas sp. AMM-1
CCTGAATAATGTTGTAAAACAAATGGCATGCTGGAGACTCGCGGTAACTTCTTATTTTTTCTTTGTTTTTTAACGTTATTTAATGGTAGTTATCACCAGTTTTTGGTCAAATTAACATTCCCGTGTTTAGGCCAAATCACCTGCACACCACATTTCAAAGGGCTTTGGCATATTGGTTTAGAAATTGCTGATATTCAGGCCGTTATTATCATTTAAAGGAATAGAAAATGAAAAAATTACTCTCTGTTACGCTTTTGGTTGCGCTACTGGCGGTATTGTATTCTCAGTTTGTAGAATTAGCTTATAAGTTTGGATTTGCCGAACTTAAGATGGTGGCGGTACTTGAGAACACCGACAAAATGAAAGTGAAATGTGATGCATATGCACTTGGCTTTTTTGACGAGATCAAACTCCAGAATAAATTCCAGAAGTGCATTAACGATTACGAAAAAGAGGGTTACAAGATAATTAGCCGTCACGACGCCTAATCTGTTCGCACGCCTTGCCGCATTAGAAATGCGCCAGGCGTGCAAATTAGTTGCAATAGGTATTAATATGGCAGACTAAAGCCAGCCTTGCCGGATGGTATCAGTACTATTTTTTTACACTGATTGTTAGTCGTGTTTTAATTCTCGGTTGGAACAGGATTACCATGATCACATTAAGGGATTTTGAATTAAGCGATGTTCAGCGTTTGGTCGAGATTTTAAATGACCGAGCCGTAACCGCTTTTCTTTCTACCAAAATACCCACTCCCTACACAAGAGAGGATGCACTCTGGTGGATAGAGGAAGGGAGTAAAGAAGAGCTGATTAAAGCCATTACCGTAAATGACAGGCTGGTTGGTTGCGTAGGTGTGCATCAGGGAAGCTTTGAGTATTCGCGATCGGGCGAAATAGGTTATTGGCTTGCCAGTGATTATTGGCGACAAGGCATTAGCTTAGCCGCCATTTTGCAGCTTACTGAACAGGTGTTTGCTAATACCGAAATTGTACGTATTTTTGGCTGCGTATTTTCGGCTAATGAGGCGTCAAAGCGGTTGATGCTAAAAGCGGGGTTTCAGTTGGAAGCGGTATTAAAAAATGCCATTTGCAAACAAGAACAGTTTTACGATAGTTATGTGTTTGCTAAATTAAAACCTGCATAAAAGATAACCCGCTATAATCGAACGATTGGTCACAACCGAAGTCATAGATCTACTTTATTGCTATTTACCAAGGACAGGGAATGTTCAGAACGTGTTTAATCATTTCTCAGGTATTGCTTGCCGTTATCTATACGTCTGCCGGAGTAAGTAAGTTCCTGCATGGCTTTCCCGTTATTATTGGGCCGGTTTGGCTAATTGAAGAACTAAGCAAATATGGGCTTGGGTTGTTTGGTTATTTGATTGCGGTTGCGCAGTTGGTTTCCGGCCTGGTGTTGTTCTTTCCAATTTACCGGCTTATTGGCGCGCTCATGTTGTTGCCTATGCAACTTTGCATTACGGTGGTAACCATCTCATTGGGGTGGAGTGGCACGCCTTATATCAATCTTGTTTTGCTGGGAATGGTGTTGGCACTTATATACGATGAGCGCGAAAAACTGGCTAAACTGGTAGGTAGTCAGGCTGGATTTCGACAACATAAGGTGGCATATGTGATGTCGTTTATTGGCTTTTGGAGTGCTGCCGCGTTGATGAAGTACGGCGCTTTGCTAATGAATGGCGCGTAGTGGTTTGGTTTTCTGAGTTTGCAAATAATAACAGGGTTGTATGAAACAAATAAAAACGAGAATAGTGCTGGTAAGCCTGGCTGTTTTGCTCACCGCTTGCAGTGCAACGCAAGTGATGTTGCCAAAGGGAACATCCGATACCAACCAGATCATTTCCCGCGCTGAGGCCACGCCCAAAGGTGTGCAGGGTGAATATGTATTGCAAATCAAAGCTGCGGCAAGCCAGGGGCAATTTGTTTATTTAAATACCGAATTAGACTATCGTGATCAGCGGGCGGTGTCGGTGAGTATTCATCCCGAATTAGTTGCGCAGTTAACCGAGAAATATGGCATGTCGCCCGAAGCTTTCTTTCTGAATAAAACGATAGCGGTAACCGGTAAAGCAAAGCGCGTAAAGATTGGGTTTTCCTCAGAAGGGGAGGAAAGTGGCAAGTATTTTTATCAAACCCGTATCAGGGTAATGGATATGTCGCAAATCAAAGTGATTGACGACAGCGTTTAACCAGTCAGGCCACACATACCCTACCTGCGACAATGTTACCTCTGACTATCAGGTAGCGTTACCCGGCAATAGGTTATTTTACAAGGAGCGATAAAATGCACAGGCAACCCAAGCTTACCCGAACGGCGTTGTTTCTTGGGGTGATGATTATGTTAAGTTTGCCAGTTGGGCTGATTAACGGGACGCTTGAATGGTATCAGGTGTGTATTATTGTGCCGGTAGCGTTGGCGTTCCTGTACTATGGTTTTACCGGAAACGATGTTATTCAGGGCGTTTTCGACAAACTCAAAGGTAGTGCTGCCCGTTAATTCGCTAATATGTTCGCTAAAACGATTTGTTTCTTCCCGGTTTTCAAAGGCATTTGGTTGGCAGCGCTGCGCAGCAGTTTGCGATTAGGGCAAACTGCTGCAAAGTAACGTGCATGTGTTGTTATGCCATTAATGGCAGAACGTCACAATCTTCACCCACGCGCTCGTTGATCACCACAATGTCTGCCTTCTTGAAGAAGTTAAACTCTGTTGCGGTTGCAGAGGTGTAAGCCCCCATCATTCGGCCAACGATTAAGGCACCACATTCCAGCTCTGGCAGCATGATGTTATCTTCGATTACGTCGATGCTATCGCAAGTTGGGCCAGCCAGTACGCTTGGGCTGCGCTCGCCGAAAAAGTCCAGGCTATCGATAGGGTATTGTGCATGGTCAAAAATGCGCCCACTGTACGAACCGTATACGCCATCATCCATGTAATACCACCAGCGACCATCGCGCATGGATTTACCCATAACCGTTGCAACAGCAGTCATTGCCGGGGCCGCTATAAAACGTCCTGGCTCAGCAATCAGACGTGTACCGGCTGGTAATGTTGCCAACGCCGCACGAATAGGCGCGCAAAACGTGTTTATTGGCTGAACGTCATCCACGTAGTCCACCGGGAAACCACCGCCAATATCTACGATTTCCAGTTTAGGTAAACCTTGTTCGCGAGCTTGTTGAACTATTGTTGCGCAGGCCGTAATGGCTTCAACGTGCTTGGCAGGATCTAACGCCTGAGAGCCAACGTGAAAAGACAGTCCTACTACGCGAATACCGTATTCTGCTGCTTGTTTCAGCAATGGCAAAGCGGCTTCCTGAGAGCAACCAAATTTCTTCGATAAATCAACCTTCGCATCCGGGCTGCGGAAGCTCAGGCGTAATAACAATTTTGCCTTGCGTGCATAAGGGATAAACTTTTTCAGTTCGTCCGGATTGTCTAACACAAACGTGTTGCATCCGTATTCCATGGCGTAACGAATATCGCTGTCGCGTTTAATAGGGTGTGTATGAATAGTGCGCGATGGTTCAATGCCCGCTTCAGACACTAAATCAACTTCGCCATTGGTAGCCAGATCAAAAAAGGCGCCTTCTTCTCTCAGTGTGGCAACCACCGCTGCATTTGGCAGTGGTTTGATTGCGTAGTGGAGATCAACACCCGGCAGCGCACGTTGCAAAGCCCGGTATTGTCTGCGCACGGCGTCACAGTCAAGAATTAATAGTGGTGAACCATGTAGTGCAACCATGCGACGAATGCGCTCGGCTTCCGCAAGGTTGTGTTTTTGTTCGGTTGCCACTTTTTTTGCAGGCACAATTTCTAGAAATTCTGGGGCCATTAGGGTCCTCTTATCGCTTCACGTTAACGCGTTATTATTCGACGAGCACTACATTTAACACTAATGCAGCAGGTCCATTCTGAATAGTTACTCGCCGGCGCTCGAGAGGGAGCCCTGACACTGATTGGCTATCAGTAAGTTGCGGGAATATTAGGTCAAATCGAAATCCATGCAAGTAAATTCTCCCCTGTGAAGATTCGGATTTTTTGTCTTCACCGCAAAAAATTTTTGCCAAGAAATTTTTGCTTTTGTTAACCGTAAGTTAACAAACTTAAACCGACTCAAGTACAGCTAAGGTTTCATCGGTTGTGTGTTACGGTTGCGGTTATATCGACACAAAGACAAGGAGCGAAACAAATGGACGAACATGTGTCTACTCTTCAGGCACTGGCGAGCGGTATTGACCCAGTGAGTGGCGAAGTGCTATCGCCAAGTTCAGTTTACAATCATCCTCAGGTGATCCGAGCGCTTCATTTTGCATTAGAACACGTTAAACAGAGAGTGAGCAGCAGACCACGCTCAGGTTTAACCCTTAAAGAAAAGCAACAAGACAATGTAAATCGGGGTTTGCCAGAAAATGCCGGGCTGCCCTGGACCACCGAAGCCCGCGATAGCGCTGCCGAACAATTTAAAAATAATCAGTCGATTGGTGATATTGCAAAGGCGATGGGAAGAACGCATTCGGCCATTCGCTCTGAGTTGATTCGCCAGGGTCTGATAGCGCTGCGATAAGCGCATCAGGCCAATAACCAGCTTTGCATAAATTCAGTTGCCGAATGCGGTGAATGGGAACAAGATGAACTATTAATCTGCATTTACTGGAATACCTGTATGGCCCGTGTTGCAAAAAACAGTGTGTGTTTGTGGTTTAACAAAGATGCCGAGGAGGCGGCGCAGTTTTATGCGCGAACGTTCCCTGATTCCTATGTATCGGCGGTACATCGTGCGCCTGGTGATTATCCTTCAGGTAAACAGGGGGATGTGCTGACGGTTGAATTTACTGTTATGGGTATACCCTGTATTGGTTTGAACGGCGGGCCGGTTTTTGCTCACGACGAAGCATTTTCTTTCCAGGTAACCACCGAGGATCAGGATGAAACCGACCGCTACTGGCAGGCAATTGTAACGAATGGCGGGCAGGAAAGTGCCTGCGGTTGGTGCAAGGATAAGTGGGGCGTGTCATGGCAAATTACGCCGATCGCGTTAATTAATGCAATAAACAGTGAGGACCGCGCCGCTGCCAAACGCGCTTTTGATGCAATGATGACCATGCAAAAGCTGGACATAGCACTAATTGAAGCCGCGTTTAATAAAGATGAACGTTAGTTTTCTCCCGGTAGGGTGCGGATAGTTCACACCCTACTGGTAAAATCGATTTCATCATGCCAGCAAAGCGATACCTGGCTGAATTAAAGCAGTATTGTGCTCACACCAAACACTAAACCAAAAGCCAGCACGCCTGCCAGTACCGGGAGTCCCAGTGTTTTGGTTTTACGCCACACCAGCACGGTAACCAGCGAACCCGCCAACGTCGCACTCCAACCCGCCATTGAATTAACTTTGGGGATCAGTGATACCCCAAGCATAGCGGCTATCATCAGGGGGCCTAACACGCCAATCCAGGTAGGGAGCTGTGCCTGGGTATTGTTCGCTTTGTGTTTGTTAAAGTGGCGCTGTGTCCAGAGCAAAGGCACGGCACGCATGGCAAATGTGCCCAGCGCGGCCACCACAATGGCGATCCAGATATCAGTTTGCATGAGTTTGCTCCGGTTTATTGTGTGGCCTGCTAAGCAAATAAAAGGTGAAGCCACCGGCCATTGCTGCTAGTGGAATGGCTGCGTTTTTTAATAAAGTGAGCGCCAGAACCATGGCTGAAATAATGGTGACGCTCAGCGTGTAAAACCATAGCCGGTTAGAAAATCGCGGTGCCAGCAGTACCAAAAATAGTGCGGGTAACGCAAAGGGCATTACCGCATCTAATAAAGGCCAGTGTTGCGTGAGGGTATCGCCAGCAATAGCTCCCAAGGTGGTACCCAACACCCAGCTTGCCCAGGCTACCAGTGAGGCGGCCGTGTACCAGCCGAGTTTGTCGTGATGATTTAATTGCGCAAGCCGGGTATGCGCCAAGGCAAAAATCTGATCGGTGAGCCCGTGCATCAGCCAGGGCCAGGCCCGACTTTGTGTTAAATCAGGCACCAGATTGGGGGCGTAAACCACGTGGCGCACATTTACCAGTAATGTCATGCTCACTGCCAGCCAAAGCGGTGCACCGGAGGCTACCATAGCAACCAGTAAAAACTGTGACGCACCTGCGTAAATAAGTAGCGATATCAGGGTTGCTTCCAGCGCGGTAAATCCGGCTTGCGAAGCAATCAGTCCAAATGAGATTGCCACTGGAATATAGCCCCCCAATAAGGGCAGGGCGTCGAGCACACCGCGTTGCCAGCCTGGCCGTGAAGCTGTGTTTGATGACGTTGTCATTTTAGTTATTCCCGGCGTATACAATGGTAATAAGACAGGTAGCCCAGTGTTTGCCTGTTTTATACAGGTGAGGGTTGTCGGCATTGAACGTAATGCTTTGGCCTGGCACCAATACAGAAGGCGTATCAATTAATCCCGCCGTTAATCAGCCACTGATGAGTGATATGGTTTCCTGGGTACCCGCCGCGTGTGATTCAGCCTGACGCAGCGTGTTCGGTGCAATGGACATCCAGTATGCATCGACATTGGGAACGTCTTTGCCCTGATCGATCAGTTTTACTTCTACGCCTTTTTCTCCCACGCTGCCACTCAAAGGCTGTACAAGCGCACCAAACGGCACGTTTAATTGCATGGCCAGTCGCCAGATGGTGTCGAGTGTTGGATTGCCATTCCCCTGTTCCAATCGCGACAGGTTTGATTTGGCAATGCCGGCGCCCGCGGCTAATTGCGACAGCGACATGCCTTTTGCTTGTCGCATGGCCTGCAGGTGTCGGCCCAAGGTATTCAGGGTTGATTGGTCCATAACGTATCTAAGCTGTTCTATATATCGAACGTTCTATATAAGGAACGATGAAAAGTCAATCTATAACTGTTCAATCGAATTACAAAAGCGCTAAAGAATAGTAATTTTGGTTGATTCGTTTTAGCATGAGGGAGTCAAGTAGGAGCGCAATATGAAGATTTGGGTGGATGCCGATGCATGCCCGGTGGTGATCAAAGAAATGCTGTTCAGAGCAGCCAATCGCACGCAAACAGAGGTGTGTCTGGTGGCGAATCAATATGTGAAAACCCCACCGTCTAAATACGTTAGCAGTATTCAGGTAGAAAAAGGGTTTGATGTTGCCGATAACGAAATTGTGCAGCGCTGCGAGAAAGGCGATCTGGTGATCACCAGTGACATCCCGCTGGCAGATGAAGTGATCACCAAAGGCGCGCTGGCATTGAATGCACGTGGCGAGATGTACACCAAAGAAAATATTAAATCCCGTCTTAACATGCGTGATTTTATGGATACGCTGCGCAGTAGTGGTGTGCAGACTAAAGGCCCGCCGCCTTTAGGACCAAGTGAAAAACAGGCGTTTGGAAATGCGCTGGATCGCTGGTTGATGGAAAAACAGCGCAATACTGCGCAATAGCATATAAGGAAATTTATGCCAATTAAGAAATGGTTAAAACAGTACGCGGTTGCGTTGCCGCTGTTGTTTGCCTTGTTTACGTTCACTCAGTACGTGAAAGGTCACAGTCTGGATGATGCCATGACTTTTGCTATTACCTGGGCGTGTATCACGCTGGCCATTTTTGCTGTAACGCGAGCGTATAATTTTAAGCGCAACGTTTACTGTCAGTTGTGTAACGACTTACCTGAAAAATCAGCGGATGAGAAGTAGCACAGCGTTTGAACTGGTTAAGCCGCATGCCCGGTTTGAAACGAGTTACCGCGAATATATATACGAACTGGGGGATGAAGAGCGATATCCTTTTCCGATGGATTTTGTGCATGATGACTTTGCGGCTTTGCTCACCCGGCTGCAACAATTTGAGCAGGGAAGGGATTTACCTGACGGATTTATTGCCAGCACAACTTATTGGTTGGTGCAGGGCCATGAACTTATCGGTGTGTCTAACCTCCGGCACGCGCTTACTGCTGCACTGCGCCACGCTGGCGGCCACATTGGGCTTGGGATCAGACCCTCATATCGGGGCCAGGGACTGGGCAAATTCCTGCTCGGTAAAACGCTGATAGCAGCCAGGCAAATTGGTATTGAAAATGTGCATGTGCATTGTTACGAAGGTAATGGACCCTCGTCGGGTATGATCATTGCCAATGGCGGAGTGCTTCACAGTGAACTAAAAGACGGTAATCAAACTGTGCTGCGGTATATTATTCCCGGGTAATGATTTGAACCAAAAAAGCCGCGCTCACGCGCGGCAAAGGTTGGTATTTCCTTTGAAGAGAACGATTACTGAGGCATGCCCGATTTGTCATCATCTTCAGGGGCTTCGTCGCCAGGCGCTCCCCGGTCGGAGCGATTGCCGTGCTTACCTTTTTTGTGCTCATGATGGCGGCCGTCTTTTCCGTCTCGGCCATTTCTGCGATCATCGCCGTGGTGACGCATCATTTTTTCCAGCATTGCGGTTTTCTGTTCTTCAGTGAAAACGGCCCAGAATTCATCTTTTAAAGCTTTTTGTTTTTCGCGCAGCACCGCCAGTTTTTCTTTCTGTGCGTCAGTTAACTCGATATCGCCCAGGGCGCGTTGAAGTTGTGGTGGCATCAGCGGTGGTTCTTTGCCTTCTTTGGCGTTATTTGCCAGGGCAACACCACTTACGCCTGCACCAATTATCATTACGGCAAAGGTTGCCAGGCCAAGTTGTTTTAGTGAACGTTTCATATTGTTCTCCTGTTAATGGGTGTTCCCTCTTAATGAGGACAGTTACAAGATTAACGGATTGAATGCCAAGGAACGTTAAGAAATGCAAATGTGGTGTGAACCTATGAAAAGTCAGGCATTATTGGCCTGTGTTAATCAATAAAGCAGTGCCATGACCATATTATTAATCGAAGACGACAAAGGACTGGCGGAGTTATTAAGTGAATTTTTAACCCTGTCTGGTTATGAAGTAGAGCACCGTGCTGACGGAAAATCGGGCCTGGAAGCGGCGCTTTCACTGAGTCATATCGAGCTGGTTCTGTTGGATGTTATGTTGCCCAAACTCAATGGTCTGGACGTGCTTAAGGCATTGCGACAGCAAAGTGAGTTGCCGGTTCTTATGCTAACGGCTCGCGGTGATGATTTAGATAAAGTGCTCGGGTTAGAACTGGGTGCAGACGACTATTTGGCAAAGCCGTTTAACGACCGGGAATTGCTGGCACGTATTCGGGCGATAACCCGCCGTACCCGTGACAAATCTTCAGACAGTACCGCTGCCTCAAATCAGCTGGTACTGGGCGATCTCAGACTGGATCTGGGCAAAATGGAAGCGCAGTGTGGCGGCGTGGTTCTTGAACTTACCGGCAGCGAATATGCATTGTTGAAGCAATTTTGTCAGTCACCGGGCGAACTCATAAGTAAGGCAAGTCTTAGCGAAAAGTGCCTGGGCCGTCGTTTGCAGGCCTTTGATCGCAGTATTGATACCCACGTGAGTAATCTGCGCAAGAAGTTGCAATTGGCGGCTTCCAATTGTGAGATTAAGAGCCAGCGCGGTAGGGGCTACGGAGTGTTTGAGGGATGATCAATCCTATTCGCAGTTTTAATGTGAAAGTATTAGGCTGGTTTTGGCTCACCTTGCTGGTGTGTTTATTGTCGATAGCGGTGCCAGCATTTGTACTTCAGCAACTGGATGATGACGATCATTTGAATACCAAGGAGCGTAAGTATATTGAATCGGTGGCTGACAGGATAGATAAGCAAATGGCCCGTCATCAGGATATCAGCAGGATAAACTGGCGGAGGTTGAACATGCAGGAACGCAGTTTTGCCTACCAGATGATGATTGTGGATAACAATCTTAAACTGGTGATGAGCACCGAGCCGGTTCGTGAATACCTGTTGGAACAATTCAGCAGTAAGCGCTTTTGGTATTTCATGCAAAGCGAGCATCCCCGGACGATTAATATTGAATGGACCCGATTAATGGGGCCCGTTACGCTAAGCAGCAATCCAGACTGGAAGCTGGTGCTATGGCGGCCTGAGCGACCAAGACCACTCGATGTGTTTCGCACGTTTCCTGTGTGGGGAATACTGGCGGTGTTTCTTGTGGTAACTAGCATAATGAGCTGGTTATTGGTGCGCTCAATTGCCAGGCCATTAACGCGATTAGGCAAGGCTTTTACCGCAGTTGGCAACGGCCAGTTAAGCCATAAAATCGACATTGAATCGTCTGATAGCACCGATCGCCAGTATGCCGCGAACACCCAATTTGCACGCTTGTTCGGCCAGTTTAACGACATGACGGCGCGTATTGCCGCACTCATACAGAATCAAAAGCGCCAAAGTGCGGATATTTCCCATGAACTGCGTACGCCGCTTACCCGTTTGCAAATGACACTGGCGCTGCTGCGCAAAAAGAGCAACGATGAGGGAATTGCCCCGCTGCTTGAACGCGCAGAAAAAGAAAGTGAATTACTGAACCTGCATATTCAGCGGCTCTCTGATTTAACCACCATGGAAGCCCGGGCGATTCAGCAGGGGCCGCAGCGTTTTACACTGGAAACATTGCTTACCGATTTGTGTGAAGATGCTGCTTTTGAAGCCAAAGGGGCGGGTGTGGAGTGGCGTCATGCATTACTGGATGTTCAGGTTGATGTTTATGAAGAACCCATGCTTACGGCCATTGAAAACGTAGTGCGAAATGCCTTTAAGTATGCCAGTTCGAGTGTGTCATTAACCTGCGAGTTAACGGCTGGTCAGTCGAATGAGCGTGACGGGCAATCGGTTGTTATTCGCATTGCCGATGACGGACCGGGGGTTCAACCTGAAGAACTGGCGTGTCTTACCAAAGCTTTCTACCGAACCGATAGCGCCAGACACAGCGAAACGGGCGGATTAGGATTGGGGCTGGCCATCGCCGCAGAAGCGGTAAGGCTAAACGGTGGAAGCATCGCTTTTTCCTTAAACGAGCCCACCGGTTTAATTGTGAGTTTAACGTTTCCTTTAGCCTGATCGGGTACTGATGTCGCGTTGCAAATGGCAATCAGTATCCGTACCGATTCGCAAATTGCGTTTTGTCTTGTTCCGTTGCGGTTTCGTTGCATTCACCCAGCACATGCAGGCGATTGTTTGTCTCGTAGTTATCTATTTCGATATAACCTTCCCGGCAATAGCCATTATTTTCCAGTGTGAGTGCAAGTTTATCGTATAGCATGTCCATTGGATTGGCGGGCATGGGGGCAGATGATCGGCTGGCTTGTTCATTCCCTTTGCCCATTGCTCCCGGCGGCGGGCCTTCACCTCGTCCACGGCCCTTGCCGTCGTTTGGTCGTGCAGGTATGGCATCAACACTAAAGCTGAACAGTTTGGTACCATCGTCTTTGATGTTGGTAACAAATTGATCGGGTTCAGATTGATGAGGCGGTGGATGCCCTATGCAGCCACTTAGCAGCATCATGGCGGGGGCAATACTCAGTAGCGGTAACACATTCATTTTCATAGTAGATCCTGGGTTAATACCAATACGCTAGCTTGGAGCCTGGCTGCTGGGACGAAGTTGCGTATAGCAAAGTAATTAATGCGTAAAGAAAAAGCCGCAGATGCGGCTTTTGTTGAAAACCTGATGCTACTTATTTTCTATGTAGAACTTGTCGTGGAACGTGTAGGCGAGCCCGGGAAAATAAATGATCAGAATGGTCATTGTCATGCCGTTGAGCATACCTTCCGGAAACAATAATAGCGGTATGAGGATCAGGTAGTTGTCTTTTACTACACTCCAGCTGTATACGTCATCCAACACATAGTAGCCGCTCATGAGTGCTATTTTTAATGCAATTGCCAGGGCACCGGGCATAAATGCACACATAAAGATATAAACAAATAAATTGCGCGGCAGTTTATGAAAAGTGAGCATGAAAATGGTGTAGGCAAACGCGATCGGCGCGGCAATCCCCAATAAACCGTTCACGCCCAGCATACTCCAGCTCTCTTTGCCCCACAGGGTTACCCCGAGTAATGACAACGTGGCGGCAATAATGGATGACCGAAAGCCAAGTATTAACGCCAGTGCTACCAGCCACATAAAATGCACGCTAGGGCTTGGGCCACCGGGAACACTGGCGCGAAACACCCACAGGAAAAAAACGGCCGCAGCACAACCAAACAACATGTGCTGCTTTTGTTTATTGGCTAACAGATGCTGCCAGTCTGTATTTCTGGCTATTACGCCCAGTAACACCAAAAAGGCACACAATGCCACGCCTTGCAGTGCTGTCATTTTTTAGCCCTTGTATGTCGCCCAGATTGGCGCGTGATCAGAGGGTTTTTCAATGCCACGAATTTCATAATCAATGCCGGATTCTTGCAATTGATTATGCATACTCTGTGTTGCCAGAATCAGATCGATACGCAGTCCACGGTTGTCGTCAAATCCCTTAGAGCGATAATCAAACCAGCTGAACTGTTCGTTGCAATCGGGGTGTTGCGAACGAAAACTGTCGTGCAATCCCCAGTCGAATAATGTATTCAACCATTCCCGTTCTTCGGGCAGGAAGCTGCACTTACCCGTGCGTAACCAGCGCTTGCGGTTTTCTTCACCAATGCCAATATCATGGTCGGTGTGTGAGATATTCATGTCGCCCATGATGATTACATTGTCATCGGGGGTATGATGCGCGGTTAAGTAACCCATTAAATCACTGTAAAACTGTTGCTTGGCCGGAAATTTCGTTTCGTGTGTGCGGCTTTCGCCCTGAGGGAAGTAGCCATTCAGAATAGTTACCGGCTCGCCGGCTTCATTTTCAACTGTGATCATGATCATGCGGCGCTGTGCATCTTCGTTATCGGTGGGAAAGCCGTACTGCACGTTTTTGGGCGTTTGCTTAACCATAAAGGCGACACCGTAATGGCTTTTCTGGCCGTGATAAAACACCTGGTATCCCATGGCTTCAATGTCTTTCACAGGAAACTGCGGGTTATCGACTTTTATTTCCTGTAAACCA
>NZ_JBLBUE010000099.1:0-12657 GCF_047290655.1 Alteromonas sp. AMM-1
AGCCTGCTTTTTGCGATTCACCAAACCCGCTGGCCGGGATCACGCATCGTTGCTGTCTGAATGCGTGGTAGCCTGCACTGCCACGGGTATTCAGTTTATCGTAACGGGTATTAAACGAAGTGTACTTTGAGGGAACAAAACGCATGATGGGCCCTGTATGATCGCTCTCCAGTAACAACCACCAAATCGCATTGCGCATAACAGCTTTGCCTTTATCGCGCAAAATAATACTTACGCGGTCGGTAGCGCGGGTGAATCGCTTTGTTAACATGCCTTCATCCGGCCACAGGGCGATTTCCAACTGATCACAAAGGGCTCGTACCCCCGGGCTGTCGGCTACATTCAACCTGCCACACATAGCAACACTCCAAGTAATACCGGGGTAAGTAACGTCATCAATACATTCTGCCCCATTCCAGCCAAAAATGCGGGCGTGGTAGCCGTGTAGTCTTTTGATAGTGCATAAATTCGCAGCCCGAATACCAAGGGTAAACCAGCCAGGAAAACATACCAGGGAACACTGAGCCACCACAGCCCTATTACCAGTGCCAATACGGCCAACTGCCATTGCACAAAATACACCGACGCAGCCATGCGGTAGCCACGTTTAATGACTATGTGGTTGCGGCCATGCTCTGCGTCGGCTTGTGCATCCGGGAACTGATTCAATAACAGTAAATTATTGGTAAGTAACGAAGGTACCAGTGCCAATATGAAAGCAATCCATAAGTGTGAGCCGCTCAATACCACAAAGCTGCCATAGCTCATTAGTACACCAAATCCCACACCGGGCGCAATTAAACATAGCCACGCATACCGATTTAACACCGGGGTATAAGCAATAATAATTGCCACCCCCACTATTCCCATTAACACAAGATTGGCGGGCTGTGCCTTGGTCATATTCAATATCAGTAAACCAGACAAGATAGTTGAAAATACAAACAACCACCCTACTGTTTTTACTGCCGATAACGCACCAGGATTCAGTACTAATGCGCCGCTACCGCCACTGAACGGTGTTTTACTGGTATTAAAATCCAGCTGCGACGCGCAGTCGTGATATTCATTTAACATGTTCACTGCAATGTGAGCCGAAAGTCCACACACAAAAACAAGACTAAATAATAACCATGACCAGTCGATATTAAGGTAAGTGAGCATACCTAACGATTGTACTAAACAACTCATTACCAGTAACAAGAATGGCGGTCGCATGGTTTGAAACACAGCAGCAAAGGTTCGCATCCTTTTCTCCTAAAAACTCTGCAGGTACATGAGTGACTTGATCAACTATACTCAGGCTGTAGTAATGTCATAAGGTTTATCATGGACGTTTATTTGTCGGCCAGTATTGATCTAAGCAAAGTAAATATCCTGATTGCACTGTTTTTTTGCTTGTGCTGGCTGGTGATCGGCAAACCACTCAGGCTCTATTACCAAAGCAGTGTCCGGTTTTCCGCCGCCAATGGCTTTTTCGCCCTCTCACTGGTATTAGGCGCGCAACAATTTACTTTTCCTGTAACCAACCTTTGGGTGATAGCTGATCTAACGTTACTGATTACGTTGGTGATGTACAACCTTGCTTTACGACATTTGCTGGTATTACCGCTGGATCCAAGATGGATTCGTGTTCTGATGATTGGTGCTGCTGGCGTTGCGGCTTTGCATCTTTTAGGTCAGATTTCAGCGAATTTGACATCAGTTACCTTGTTATTGTTAGCGCTGTTTATTCTGATTTCCACTACCTGGATGAAATTTCGCGCACTGGCATCGGCGTTTAACTATTCCAATGCGGCCATTCTGAGCATACCTGACATTTCTTTAGTACTCATCATTGGTATGAAAAGCGCTATGTGGCTGCTATATCAACGCGAAGTGATCACAGCGATTCCGTTGTCGTCAAAAAGCAGTCCGATACTGATGTGGATTTACATCGTGTTGATTATTTTAATTAATGTTACGGCAGTAGGCACCGCGGTATCGCGCCTTATCATCAGAATGAAACACCTGGCCGATCACGATCAGCTAACCGGTTTACTAAACCGCCGGGCATTTGAGGCTAAACTCGCTGATTATTTTGGGCTTTACCAACGATACAATATGCCCTTTAGTATCATTATGTTAGACATTGATCACTTCAAACTGATTAACGACAAATACGGACACGCGGCGGGCGATAACGCGATCGTTAATACAGCCCGTGTATTCAGGCAAACGGTTCGGCAAACCGACGTAATTGCCCGCTTTGGTGGCGAGGAGTTTATTATATTATTGCCTGGACAGACCGCTTCAGAAGCCAATGAAGTAGCAAACAAGATTTGCCTGGCGATTCGCACCAGCCAATGGCAAATCAATACACCTGCCCTTACCATCAGTGCCGGTTGCGCGGATGTGACTATGGTAAACAGCCAGGACCGATTGCTGACCCTGGCCGATAATGCATTGTATGAAGCCAAACGAAATGGCCGGGATCAAAGTATCATTGCAACCCCTGACCATCCTATACCAACGGCAACAGCGAATTAGCGACTAGTCTTCGCTGTCATCGTCGTCACTCATGGCATCACTGTCCAGCCGCTTACTGGGCTGCACGCCCAGTTGCCTGAATTGCTCTACCTGTCGCAGTATATTTCCCCTGCCAGAAGACAGTTTATTGAACGCTGCATCATAGTGTTTTTGAGTGGCTTCAACCGACTTGCCAATTTTTTCCATGTCACCAATAAAACCGGCAAACTTGTCGTATAACTTCGCAGCATGCTGTGCAATTTTCTGTGCATTCTGGTTTTGGTATTCGTATTGCCAGATGTTATTGATGGTGCGCAGTGCTACCAGTAAGTTGGTGGGCGATACCAGCATGATATTCTGATTTAACGCCAGTGTAACCAATTCGGGATCAGCATCTACCGCCAGCAAAAACGCGGGCTCAACCGGTATAAACATCAACACGTAATCGAGTGTTCTCAGGGCTTCCAGCTCCTGATAGTCCTTAGCGCCCAACGTTTTAATGTGCGTACGGATAGAATTAACGTGTTCTTTTAAATAACGCGCCCGTTCCTCTTCGTCATCACTATTAAAGTAACGTTCATAAGCTGCCAGACTCATTTTGGCATCGATGATCACATCTTTGTCGTTGGGCAAATGCACCACTACGTCAGGCTGCTGAAGCTTACCGTGCTCATTGCGCACCGATACTTGTGTGTCAAACTCATGCCCTTCACGCAAGCCCGACTCTTTCAGGATACGCTCCAGTACCACTTCACCCCAGTTGCCCTGTTGTTTATTATCGCCCTTTAACGCGCGGGTTAACGCAGCAGCATCTTCGGTGATCTGCTGATTCAGCGCTTTTAATCCCAGGATCTCGGTTTTTAACGATGCGCGTTCCTGACCTTCTCTAACATACTGGTCGGTTACCTGCTTCTTAAATCCTTCGATTTGATCTTTTAGCGGGTTAAGTAAGGCATCCAACCGGGTTTTATTGTCGTTAGAAAAGCTTTCTGCTTTCTTTTCAAAAATCTTGTTTGCCAGGTTTTCAAACTGTTCCTGCAAACGTTTTTCCGCATTTTGCAGTGCATCAAGCTTTTCATCATGGCTTTTACGCGCTTCATCAAACGCAGCCTGACGTGCTTCACTGGCCGACTTTAGCTCGGTGTATTGCAATTGAAGTGCTTTATAGTCCTGCTGCAACGTATTGCGTTGTTGCTGCAATTCCGGCACCAGGGCGGCTTTGGCTGCATAATCCTGATTTTGTAATTGCAGTGCCTGCACATGCTGTTTGTACTCTGTCAGTTGAGTCTGAAGTGAGCCAATATTCGCTTCAGCCTGTTGCTGACATTGCTCAAGTCGCTGTGCCAGTAATTCCTTATCTGACTGAGCTTGCTGTGATTGATTACGGCCTTTTAAGTTGCCAATGATCACGCCTATTGCCAGTGCGCTTAGCGCAATACCCGCATTTATTATTATGTTGATGTGTTCCATTTCACCCGTTCTGAAAAAAGAACGGGTACCACTGCTGCTCAATTGCACCAGGTACCCGTTATTGGTCCGTATTCATACTGATTTACTGAAATCAGCACTGTTTAATCAGGCGTTTTGCCCGATTTATTTACCCGAAAGCGCCTTATCCAGATCCGCGATTTTCGCTTTCCAAATGGCTGGGCCGGTTTGGTGCGCATTCGCGCCAGTGCTGTCTACCGCAACCGTTACCGGCATGTCTTCTACTTCAAACTCGTAAATGGCTTCCATACCCAGATCTTCAAACGCGACTACACGCGCTTTCTTGATGGCTTTAGACACCAGGTAAGCTGCACCACCTACGGCCATTAAGTAAACCGATTGGTGTTTGGCGATAGAATCTACCGTGGCTGGCCCACGTTCCGCCTTACCAATCATGCCAGCAATACCGGTTTTCTCCAGCATCATATCGGTAAACTTATCCATGCGTGTTGCCGTTGTTGGGCCTGCCGGACCAACCACTTCATTACCCACGGCGTCCACCGGACCAACGTAGTAAATAAATTTACCGTTAAAATCGACGCCTTCCGGAAGGCCTTCACCATTGTCCAGCATGGTTTGAATGCGTTTATGTGCGGCATCGCGGCCAGTCAGCATTTTGCCTGACAACAATACGGTTTCGCCCACTTTCCATTCTTTGATGTCGTCTTTAGTTACTTCATCCATGTTCACCCGGCGGGTATTAGCGCCCACTTCCCAGGTTACTTCTGGCCACTCTTCCAGCTTAGGTGCCTTAAGATCTGCCGGGCCGCTACCGTCTAAATAGAAGTGCGCGTGACGGGTAGCTGCGCAGTTAGGGATCATCGCCACGGGTTTAGACGCTGCGTGGGTAGGTACTGATTTAATTTTTACATCTACCACGGTAGTTAAACCACCCAGGCCCTGAGCACCAATACCTAAATCGTTTACACGTTTAAATATTTCTAAACGGAGTTTCTCATCGGTAGTTTGCGGACCGCGCTCCATGAGCTCCTGAATATCAACAGGATCCATCAGACTTTCTTTTGCAAGCACAGCAGCTTTTTCTGCAGTACCGCCAATTCCGAGGCCCAGCATGCCTGGCGGACACCAGCCCGCACCCATGGTAGGCAGGGTTTTTACTACCCATTCAACAATATCATCGCTGGGGTTAAGCATAACCATTTTGGATTTGTTTTCAGAGCCGCCGCCTTTTGCAGCGATCATCACTTCAATTTTATCGCCTGCTACCATGTCGATGTGCACAACGGCTGGCGTATTATCTTTGGTATTCTTACGCGCACCGGCAGGGTCAGCCACAATAGACGCACGTAGTGGGTTATTCGGATTTAAATAGGCGCGGCGAGTGCCCTCGTCTACCATTTCCTGAACGGTCATATCGGTTTTGTCCCAGCTAACCGCCATCCCGATTTTTACAAAACAGGTAACAATACCGGTGTCCTGACACAAAGGGCGTTTGCCTTCTGCTGACATGCGCGAATTGATCAGAATTTGTGCCATGGCATCTTTGGCTGCCTGACTCTCTTCTTTCAAATACGCTTTTTCTACGGCTTTTACGTAATCTAATGGGTGGTAGTAGGATATGAATTGCAATGCATCTTCGATGCTGTCAATAAAGTCTTGTTGACGGATTACGGTCATGGCGTCCTCTTATTTTGTGGGCTCACATAGTCATCTAGACGAAGAATCCGTATACTACCGCATGTCGACAGACTGCACCAATAAAACCATGTCCGACTTTGGTGTGTATTTACAAGCCTGTGGCGCGTTCTGTCGCCGGTTCTAATGAAGTAGTAACGGTAATCCCCAAAGCAAAACTATGACAAACCCAATTCAGTTTTCGGCCAGCAGTTTACATATTTCGCCTCTTACCGTACCCAACGGTGTAACAGTACAGGATGTGTTCAGTGGTATGGCTTCGCAGCCCTGGGCGCAACTGTTGGACTCAGGCGGTAGTAAAGCCAGTAAAAGCCGTTTTGATATTCTGCTGTGGGCACCCGCGATTGTGCTTACCTGCAAAGACTACCAAACCACGCTGGAAGATCGTCGAGGCACCGACGTTGAGTTGATAACAACAAACACGTCTCCCATTGATGTAGCAATGGCGTTAACTGCCGATTTTGAAGCGTCAATTGATCAAACCGAACTTAAGCATGCTAACGATTTACCCTTTGTGTTAGGACTGGCAGGTTTTATCAGTTACGACTACGGGCGTTATCTGGAAACCATGCCTTCCATCAATGCTAATGAATATGCGTGCCCGGACTTTGCCGCCGGGTTATACGACCGGGCAATTATCTACGACAATGCACTTGAGCAATTCTTCTTCTGCCGCCTGGATTACGTGCCTGAGCCAGATATCGCCACGTTAGTGAACGATAAAAGCAACACAGCACCTGCATCCGAATTTGCACTGACAAGTCATTGGCAAAGCAATTTAACCAAGCAGCAATACCTTAACGCGTTAAACGCGGTACACGATTATTTGGTTGCCGGCGACTGCTATCAGGTGAATTACGCGCAGCGCTTTAGTGCCGGATTTACCGGCAGTAGCTGGGAAGCATACAAGCGCCTGACTAACGCCAACAAAGCGCCTTTTTCAGCGTTTATGAACTTGCCTGAATGCAGCATTATCAGTGTCTCACCAGAGCGTTTTATTCAGTGCAGAAATGGGCACATCGAAACCAAACCCATCAAGGGTACCCGCCCCCGGTTTGCTGATCCGGTTGAGGACGCCGCCAGTGCACAAGCACTGCTAAGTGCCGAAAAAGACCGCGCTGAAAACCTGATGATTGTAGATTTACTGCGTAACGATATCAGTAAACACAGTGTGCCAGGCTCAGTAAAAGTGCCTGAACTGTTCAGCCTTGAAAGCTACCCAGCTGTTCACCACATGGTAAGCAAGATACAGAGTCAACTGGCGCCGGGCAGTCATCCGCTGCAATTACTGGCCGCTTGCTTCCCAGGTGGCTCCATTACGGGTGCGCCGAAAATCCGGGCCATGGAAATCATTGAAGAACTCGAACCGAGCCGCAGAGCAATTTATTGCGGCAGCTTTTTTTATTTTGGTATTCGTCAGGATTTGGATTCCAGCATTTGCATTCGCACTGTACTGGCCGAAAACAACACGCTTTACTGTTGGGCTGGTGGCGGTATAGTGCTTGATTCAGTGGCAGAAGAAGAATTTGAAGAAACCCTGGCTAAAGTAGCGAAAATTCTGCCTGTTTTGGAGCAAACATTTGCAAAAAGCTGAGTTCTTAGCCCGATTTCACAGCGCCCCTCCGCTGCAACCGGTGCCGGATCACCCCTTGCGAAAATCCGGTCGCTCAGCTGCGGTATTAATACCGGTTGTGACTCACAGTAACGCCATTTCAGTGCTGTTTACTGAACGGGCCAAACACCTCAAACATCATCCTGGGCAAGTGAGTTTTCCGGGGGGCAAACACGAGCCGGACGATCCAAGCCTGGCGGATACGGCAAAACGCGAAGCCTGGGAAGAAATTGCCCTGCCTGATTCGCATATTTCTATTATTGGTCAGTTGCCGCCTTACCGCACTATCTCCGGGTTTGCTATGACGGCCTTTGTGGCAACCGTTGAGCCGGGATTTACGCTTATCCCGGATGGCAATGAGGTAAGTAATACATTTGAAGTGCCCCTTTCCTATCTGATCAAGCCAGAGCACTATCAAACCGAATATATCACCCGCGCAGGCCATACCTACCCGGTATATTTCATTCCCTGGCAAGACAAAATGATATGGGGAGCCACGGCGGCACTGATGAACAGCCTGGCGTCAATTTTTACTGACAACGCGTAATTCACTGCCCGCATTACAAAACCCTTCGATTAATTTTTCTCATGCTACCATTAGCATATCTGAGTTGCTGATATTGCGTGCTCACGGCAAACTAACTCTATATTAACAATAACAAAGCGTACCCCTAATGATTAGTGTATTTGATATGTTCAAGGTGGGCATTGGCCCCTCCAGTTCACATACGGTTGGCCCCATGAATGCGGCGGCCGACTTTGCTGCCCAGTTGGCCAGTAGTCAGCTGATTCACCGCGTAACCGACATAAAAACGGAACTGTTTGGCTCGTTGGGTCAAACCGGTAAAGGCCATGGTAGCGGCAAAGCGGTCATTTTAGGGTTATTGGGTGAACGGCCGGATACAGTCAACATTGATACGGTTGACGCAGTACTTGCAGAGATTGATGCAAAAGAACAGCTAAATCTGAATGGTCAGCAGCTTATTGAGTTTCCACGCGCGAATGCGATTGTGTTTCACCGCAGAAAGAGTCTGCCACGCCATGCGAACGCCATGACTTTCCGGGCCTACGAAAACGACGCTCTGTTACTGGAACAAACCTTTTATTCTATTGGTGGCGGCTTTATCGTACGCGACGATCAATGGGAACAAGCCAAACAGGAAGCACACGAACTGGTTGCACAGGTGCCCTATCCATTCAGAACCGCTCATCAATTACTGGCGTTATGCAAAGAACATGGTCTGAGCATTAGCGCGCTAATGTTAAAAAACGAAAAAGCGCTGCACCCCAACAGCGACATTAAAACCCGTTTACAACAAATATGGATGACCATGGATGCCTGTATCAGCCGGGGCATTGATGCTGAAGGCATTCTGCCGGGGGGATTAAAAGTTGTGCGCCGTGCTCCTTCATTGCATCGTCGCTTAACCACCGAATTCTCCAGTGATCCAATGCAAACATTGGATTGGGTAAACATGTTTGCGCTTGCCGTAAACGAGGAGAACGCTGCCGGTGGACGTGTAGTAACAGCACCAACAAACGGCGCTGCAGGGATTATTCCTGCGGTATTAAAATACGTTGATAAATTTATTCGTCCGGTTGACAAAGAAATAGCCAGTCGCTTTCTGTTAACTGCTGGTGCTATTGGGATCCTGTACAAAGAAAACGCTTCGATTTCTGGCGCTGAAGTGGGTTGTCAGGGCGAAGTTGGCGTGGCCTGTTCTATGGCCGCAGGTGCGCTCACTGAGGTGTTGGGCGGCAGTATTCAGGCTGTGGAAAATGCCGCTGAAATTGGCATGGAGCATAACCTGGGATTAACCTGCGATCCGGTAGGTGGGCTGGTTCAGGTACCCTGCATTGAACGCAATGCCATGGGCGCAATTAAAGCCATTAACGCATCTCGACTTGCCCTGCGAGGCAGCGGAGAACACAAAGTGTCGTTGGATAAAGTCATTAAAACCATGCGCGACACCGGTTCAGAAATGAAAACCAAATACAAAGAAACCGCACGCGGCGGTTTGGCTGTAAATATTATTGAGTGTTAAATCAAAATTGCGTGTCAGGGTGAACGTTAGATCCTGATATTCTCTTGAAGCGTTAGCGAAATAATGGCGCTGACGCTTCACTTGTTTATTGGTTCTCGTCGCAATGAGCATTAATTTCAGCAACAGATAAATCGCTCCCCCGCATGAAGCGAGTCTTTTTTATTGTATTTGGTTCTTCTTCGATACATGAAAGATGGCGTAAATTAAAGTGTTAGCCCGTTTTCCATATTGATGCGTTTACCCACACATACCGATATAGTTGCCACAAACCAGGAATGAACAATACAGCAACCGCGCACAATACACCTGCATTAAGCAAAGCTCCAGTACCATTAACAATCAGTAGATATGCGGTAAACAGAATGGCCACAGCGTCTGTTATGATTAGGAACCAGAATATCGAAAGCCAACACCAGCGAGACAGCAACGCTTTGTTGTAACGGTTACCCACAAATGCCGCAAATATAAGCCCTATAGCGAAAAAGGCACTATAACGGCTGGTGAAACCACCTGTTTCTGTAAGCACCTTGCTAACAAGTTGAGCAAAAGCCAAACATAGCAGTAACGCAAAATACAGCCATTCGTAAGGTTTTATCTTTGCTTTTGCGAACACGGTTAAACCATTACCAACACAGATAAATAACTTGTAGCAACCACATAGCGAACACTGCAACAAAGTTAATGGTGAATACCAGCCCGCGTAATCTCACGTTATCCAATGCAATGTGCACTGCACTGTGAATTATCCGTCCGGCAATAAATAGCCACGCTAACAACACCATGGCTGCGCTGGTAATTTCTGCCTGAAACAGGTTGAACAGGCATATTACGTGAAAAAAAACCGGCCATTCAAACTGATTGCTCAAATTAGCGCTAATGCGATCTTTACGGGCAGCCAAGGCAGATAAAGCGGGCACGTTACCCCCGGCATTCCATACTGCCGGCGCGCGAGCCAGTGTGAGCAAAACATATAAAAACGCACACAACAGAACATGTACAAACATCGGTAAGAATAGCGATAGCATTGCGGTTTATCCTTAAACAACTCATCAGTGAACCAGCACACCAGCTCATAAACACATCAACCAAAAAATACACTTTCTGGTAAATCAAATTATTGGTATTTTGCAGCGGTAATAAATTGTTCAAACGATTCACACCACACTATCAGCGTAGTGTATTCATCAATATTAATATTCGAGTCTACCGGAACAATAAAATGCGTAAACGTACGTACATCACCTACCCGAACCATGGTGGATTTTAGCGCTTTAAACTGGGCTTCTGTTTCAACAAATTCGGGCGATAAATACAGCTTAAAATCCGGTCCGGGCGACAATTCGCCGGTAAGTGTAATGAAATCAGGACCTACTGTTACTTGCCCGTTTCCCCAATGCAGAACATCACTGCCAGCCAGGTTGTTGGTAAATTCCGCCTGATACCTTCGGTTAGCTGACGCTTTTTCCAGCTGAGCGAGTTCGGGTGATGCCGGCGCAGTGAGAATAGGTAAGCTATAAATGCCAATGGCAAAACCCATAATGCCAATTACCAAGTGAGACAGCAGCAGAATTATCAATCGCAATGATTTCAACGTTTAAGTCCTTCCTTTTCTCTGTCTTTTTCGAAGTGATAGATATCGTTACTGTGCTTTTGAAACCACACCCAAAAGGTTGCTTCAGGTGTGGCATTTGCGCTAAAGCCAAACAGTGAGAGTATGCTCATGATGATTATTGTTATTCTATGCTTCACAGTGCTATTACCGTTTTGTTCAAGAGACTAGCTATCTGCATCTGCATAATAGGTCCGCTCAATCCTCTCACAGTAAGTAACCAAATTGTGAAACGTTCGGGCCATGTCGTTAAGCGGATTATTCAGTTTTGAAATGGTTATTTGAGCCAGAAATGCAAAGGCAACTGCGTCTACTGTGCTGGGCTTTTCTCCATAAAAATAGCGTTTTTCGCCTAGTAAAACCGATAAGCTGGCGAGCATTCCTCTGGTTATCGCCAAAATTTCTTCATCGCTGTGTTTGCCGATCCCTTGTTTTAAACAGGCTGTGCGCATGTTGTTTCTGGCTACCCAAGGTACCACATACTTTAAAGGAAACGGCATGCTGCCAAAGAATGCCTGTTTTACGGTGGGCCAGGTGTCGTCTTTTACCCAGCGTGAATGGACGACACACCAGTAGAGATGCTCTTCAAGGGCTTTAATGATCACATGCGAACCTGCCTTTTGCTCTATAGTCAGGTGATCATCGAGGCCGCTTCCGTACTTCTCTTGCAGATGCTTCAGAATGAAAAATGAATCTGCTATACATTTCCCCTCATCCACAATGTAAGGCAACTTGCCTTTGGGGGCCTTTTTAAACGCCGCAAAGTCCGTCACAGTGGTAAACGCAATGCCTGACATTTTCATGTACACATTCACTTTTAATACGAAAGGACTGGCATCGGCCAGGCCAAACTTGGGGCCAAAGCCCACTAATGTAATCATATCGCGTCCTTTCAAATGATGTTGAATAACACTACCGCCGATGCTCGGCAAAAGCAATCTGGCTGTTTGCTATGGGTTTACTTATAACTCACTATAAATAATAGCAAATTGACAACACTCTCATCGCGTTTAACATCAACTGATACATTTATTGCTAGTTAGGATATTCATGGCTTCAACCACCTTATTTTCGCCTTTTCAGAGCGCCAATCTGTCACTGAGTAACCGCATAGTGATGGCCCCCATGACACGGCAGTTTTCGCCCAATGGCATTCCCACCGCCGATGTAGCGGGTTACTACAAACGCCGAGCCGAGGGCGGAACAGGCCTAATCATTACCGAAGGAACTACGGTAAACGATAAAGTAGCAACCATGGATGCTAATATCCCGCAATTTCATGGTGAGGCCGCGCTGGCAGGCTGGAAAAAGGTAGTGGACGAGGTACATGCTGCGGGTGGAAAAATCATGCCCCAACTGTGGCATGTAGGCATGGCGCGCGTAGCAGAAAAAGCCCCCTTCCCTGAGCTGCCAAGTGCAGGACCTTCCGGGCTCTTCAAGCCCGGAAAACAAGGCGCAGAGCCAATGACAGTAGCGCATATCGAAGCTGTTATTGAAGCGTTTGCCCAAGCCGCTGCTGATGCTAAGGCCATTGGTATGGACGGTATTGAGATCCACGGCGCACATGGCTACCTTATCGATCAATTCTTTTGGGAAGGCACAAACCAGCGTACCGATAGCTGGGGTGGTAGCATGGAAAATCGCAGTCGCTTTGCGGTGGAAATCATTAAAGCGATTCGTGCAGCCACTGCGCCAGATTTCCCTATTGTGCTGCGTTATTCTCAGTGGAAGCAGCAGGA